>NZ_JBIVUT010000011.1:0-268828 GCF_044757365.1 Streptomyces sp. NPDC091289 | reverse complement strand
GTGTGGGGCCCATTATTTTGTGGTGGGCCCCCCGCGCCGGGGGCGGGGGGGGGGGGGGGGGGGGGGGGCCCCCCCCCCCCCCCCCCCCGCTCCGCGACAACCGGAGAAGCCGCTCCGTACGGGGGTACCGGAGGGGCTGTTCCGTACGGGTGTACACGACGTCCACCCTCGTCCGGGTGATCCTTCCACCGGGGCGCAGTAAGTGGCCCGCCGCATGACTACACTTCTCAACACATACACGCGTCAGGGCCCACAGTGTCGTGCGTCTACCACGCGGCTAGCCCCTCCACCGCCTGCGGCCGTCGGGACGGCCGTCCGCACTGGACTTGTGAGGACTCACGTGAGCTCGAAACCTGTCGTACTCATCGCTGAAGAGCTGTCGCCCGCAACGGTCGACGCCCTGGGTCCGGATTTCGAGATCCGGCACTGCAACGGCGCGGACCGCGCCGAGCTGCTCCCCGCGATCGCCGACGTCGACGCCATCCTGGTGCGCTCCGCCACCAAGGTCGACGCCGAGGCCATCGCCGCCGCCAAGAAGCTCCGGGTCGTGGCCCGCGCGGGCGTCGGTCTGGACAACGTCGACGTCTCCTCGGCCACCAAGGCCGGCGTGATGGTCGTCAACGCCCCGACCTCCAACATCGTCACCGCCGCCGAGCTGGCCTGCGGTCTGCTGGTGGCCACCGCGCGCAACATCCCGCAGGCCAACACCGCGCTCAAGAACGGCGAGTGGAAGCGCTCCAAGTACACCGGGGTCGAGCTCAGCGAGAAGGTCCTCGGCGTCGTCGGCCTCGGCCGCATCGGCGTCCTGGTCGCCCAGCGCATGTCGGCCTTCGGCATGAAGATCGTCGCCTACGACCCCTACGTCCAGCCGGCCCGCGCCGCGCAGATGGGCGTCAAGCTCCTCAGCCTGGACGAGCTGCTCGAGGTCGCCGACTTCATCACGGTGCACCTGCCCAAGACCCCGGAGACCCTCGGTCTCATCGGCGACGAGGCGCTGCACAAGGTGAAGCCCTCGGTGCGCATCGTCAACGCCGCGCGCGGCGGGATCGTCGACGAGGAGGCGCTGTACTCCGCGCTCAAGGAGGGCCGCGTCGCCGGCGCCGGCCTCGATGTGTACGCGAAGGAGCCCTGCACGGACTCCCCGCTCTTCCAGTTCGACCAGGTCGTCTGCACCCCGCACCTCGGCGCCTCCACCGACGAGGCGCAGGAGAAGGCGGGCATCGCGGTCGCCAAGTCCGTCCGTCTCGCGCTCGCCGGTGAGCTGGTCCCGGACGCGGTCAACGTCCAGGGCGGCGTCATCGCCGAGGACGTACGCCCCGGTCTGCCGCTCGCCGAGAAGCTCGGCCGGATCTTCACCGCGCTCGCGGGCGAGGTCGCGGCCCGGCTCGACGTCGAGGTGTACGGCGAGATCACCCAGCACGACGTCAAGGTGCTGGAGCTCTCCGCGCTCAAGGGCGTCTTCGAGGACGTCGTCGACGAGACCGTCAGCTACGTCAACGCCCCTCTGTTCGCGCAGGAGCGCGGTGTCGAGGTCCGCCTCACCACCAGCTCCGAGTCGCCCGACCACCGCAATGTGGTCACCGTGCGCGGCACGCTCTCCGACGGTCAGGAGGTCGCGGTCTCCGGCACGCTGGCCGGCCCGAAGAACCTTCAGAAGATCGTCGCCATCGGCGAGCACGACGTCGATCTGGCGCTCGCCGACCACATGGTCGTCCTGCGCTACCAGGACCGTCCCGGCGTGGTCGGCGCGGTCGGCAAGATCCTCGGCGAGGCCGGGCTGAACATCGCGGGCATGCAGGTGTCCCGGGCCGCGGAGGGCGGCGAGGCGCTCGTCGTCCTCACCGTCGACGAGACGGTCCCGCAGCCGGTGCTGACCGAGATCGCCGAGGAGATCGGCGCGTCCTCGGCCCGTTCGGTGAACCTCACCGACTGACACACCCGTACGACCCCGGCTGCCGGGCGCCCCTCAACCGGGGGCGCCCGGCAGCCGTTTTTCCTCTGTGGGTCAACCCGCCCGGCTGGGCCCGGGGTTGGGTCCTGGGGCCCACGACGCGAGCGGGTGCCCGACCCTAGGGTGACCGGTTGTCATGTCACTCATGGGCGCCGGGGGTCGGATCACGTATGTCTGCTGTCGGTGGCATACCCGTAGCGGGAGGCCCGGCCCCGGCCGTCGCCCCGCGGCGTGACCTCCCGGGCCCGCTCACCGTGGTCCGTGTGGCTCTCCTCGTGCTGTTCGGCGCCACGGTGCTGGGCGCGATCGGCCTGTCCGGATCGGCCCTCGCCGCGGACGCGATGGGCGCCGAGGTGCTCGGCATCCTGTTGTACGCCTCCGCGCCCGGGGTGCTCGCGGCGCTGCTGGCCCGGCATGTCAGGACCGGTTCCACGCGGGTGCGGTGGGGCGTCGTCGCCGTCCAGGTGTGGCTGATCCTCGGCGGTCTCGGCAACCTCGGGGACGGATCGCCGGACGGGCTGACCCAGCTGGTCCTGCCGGTCCTGATCATCGTCCTGATCAACCGCCGGGGGAGCCGGGAGTGGTTCCGGCTGCCGCCCGGCGAGCGCGGGCAGCCGCCGAAGTTCTCGCTCCCGCACATGATCACCTGGAAGCGGGACCGGGGGCAGACCGCGCTGGAGTATCTGGGCCTGGTCCTGATCGTCGTCGCGCTGATCGCCGCCCTGACCGTGGGCGGCCTCGGCGGCCGGATCACCGAGGGCCTCCAGTCGGCGATCTGCTCGCTGACCGGCAGCTCCTGCCCGGTCTCGCCCGGCAGCGGCTCCGTCGAGGCGGGCGACCGCACGGACGGCGGCACGGACGGAGGTTCGGACGGAGGTTCGGACGGAGGAGCCGACAGCGGCTCGACGACCACCGGCGGCACCACAGGCGGCACAGGCAGCACGGGAGACACCGGCGGGTCCGGCGGGTCCGGCGGCACAGAAGGCAGCGGCGGTACGGCCGGCTCCACCGGAGGCGAGAGCTCCGGCGGCCCCGGCTCCACCACGACCGCCGGCGGCACCGGCGGACCCGACGACGCGGGCCGCCCCGGCACCGGCGAGGACACCTTCCCCGAGGACAGCGAGGAGCCCGAGGCCGCCTACGACGTACCGGCGTCCGACGACGGCGAGGGCGAGGGCGGCGGGGAGCAGGCCGAGGAGAAGGAGGACTGCGGCGGCTGGGGCTTCTTCGGCTGCGCCTGGGACCGTACGACGCAGGTCGTCAAGGGGCTCGTGGTCGACGGGCTCTGGGGCGACATCTCCGGGATCATCGACCTGTTCAAGCCGGAGACCTGGGCGGGGCTCGCCGACTACGGCCGTCAGCTCGGCGACCAGTGGGTCAAGGACTCCTCGGGCGCGGGCGACAAGTGGGCGGACGGCGACTACCTGGGCGCGGTGTGGGACTGGGGCAAGGCCTCCGTCAACACCGTGATCACGGTCGGCGACGACGTCTTCGTCGGGGACGAGGTCCGCGAGCGCTGGAACAACGGCGAGAAGACCCGCGCGGTCACCGATGTGATCTGGAACGTCGGCTCGATCTTCATCCCCGGCTACAACGTCGGGAAGGTCGTCGGCAAGGTCGGTAAGCTCGGTGTGCTGGGCAAGGTCGCCGGAGCCGTGGGCCGCGCCGCCGACGACGCGGGCGCGGCGGCCCGCCGGGCCCGTAAGGCCGCGGAGGCCGGCGACCTCGACGGCGTACGGAAGGCGGCGAAGGATGCCGACGACGCGGCCGACACCGCCGAGGACGCGGCGCGCCGCACCGGCTGTGCGATCGCGGGCGGGCCGCCGCTCGTGCGGTACGGCGGGGGCGGGACCGGCGGCACCGGCGGTGTGCCGGGCTCGGGCACCGGCGTGCTGGCGGGCGGCCCCGCGGCCCGGACCGTCCTCGCCGACGGCGGGTGCGACGAGGCCGCCAAGGCCGCCGCGGCCCGGGCGCGGGCCGCCGAGCGGGCCGCGCACCTGGAGCAGAAGCGGCTGGAGGAGCCCGAGCGGGCCCGCAAGGCCGAGGTGGACAAGAAGAAGTACCCGGAGGCGCAGCGCAACGACACCTCCGACCCGCGCAACTACAACCCGCCGTCCTGGGCCGACGACCTGAAGAACCGCACGCTCGGGGACGCCGACGCGGGCGACGGCTACTGGGCGAGCCGGGACCGCAACCCCGCGCCCAACTGGAAGAACGAGTCCTGGCTGCGCTACCAGGAGCAGGTCACCGGCACCAACCGGGGCCAGGAGTACGTCGTTCCGCACCCCCGGGAGGGCAAGCCGGCGGTGGAGTACGACGGCTGGGACTCCTCGCGGCAGACGTTCCTGGAGGCCAAGAACGGCTACGGCAGCTATCTCTCCAAGACCGACAGCGGCACGCTCACGAAGTCCGGCAAGGACAAGTTCGTCACCGAGGCCCGCGCCCAGGTGGAGGCGTCCGGGGGCCGGACCGTGGAGTGGCACTTCTCCGACCCGGACGTGGCCAAGGCGGCGCGCAAGGCGTTCCGCGACGAAGGGCTGCCGGTCAAGGTGGTCCACAGCCCGACGAAGCCCGGCGACAGCACGAGGAAACCGGGAGCCTTCGACGAGTAGCCGAGTAGCCTGCAACGCGTGGTGACCCCGGCCGTCGTCCGGCCGGGGGAGCCGCGTGCAGCGGGCAGGCCGACGCGGAGGAGAGACGAGCATGCGACGTGTAGTGCGGGGCTTCTGGGGTCCCCGGCCGGAGTCGGCCGAGGCGCTGGCCGACCGGTGGCGGCGGACCCTCGACGGGTTCGCCGAGCTGGTCCCGCAGGCGGCCGACGTCTGGAGCCAGGTCCACGGCAACGGCCCCGCGACCGCCTTCGCCGCCGACGGGGACACCCTGCTCACCGCGCTCCGCACCGCCCAGAGCGCTGCCGACTGGTCGGACCTCACCGGCACCGGGCTGCGGCTCGTCGGCACCGGGGCGCGCGGCTGGGAGGCAGAGGTCAGCGGACTGGCCGGGGGAGCACCGGAGTTCCTGCTCCAGTCGCTCGCGATCATCCTGCACGCCCCGGACGAGGCCGTGGTCCCCGAGGAGGCGCTCCTCACCCTCGTCGCCCGGGTGTGGGAACCGGACTTCGGCGATGTGAGCGACGACGATGTGCTGGACGCGCTGGAGGACGACGCCGACTACTCCGTCGGCGACCCGGTCGTCGGCCGGACCGGCTATCTCTCCCCGGCCCGCGCCGCCCTCGTCCCCGGCGACCTGGAGACCGTCCGTGAACCCCTGCCCGGCGGCGGGGAGTTGCTGAGCATCGCGGCCCCGGGCGACAGTGCGACGGTGGTCCGGGTGTACGAGCGGCTGCGCGGGGCGGGGGCGTTGGCCCCGCTGCCCCGTCCGATGGACCGGGCCGTCCTGTGACCTGCCGGGCGGGCGAGGCCTTCGACGCGGAGCGGGCGGTCGCCGAGGTGACCGGGCTCCTGGCCGCTCCCGTACCGGCCGACGGCCCCACCGCCGCCGAGGGCGACCCGGCCACCGGGGAGTGGACGGTCACCGTCGGGGCGGGCTTCCGGATCGTGCCGCTCTGGGAGGGCGACCCGCTCACCGGCGTGTACGCCCCCGAGTGGAACGACGCCGAGGAGGCCGCCGAGGCTCACCTTGCCGTGCTGGCACGGGTGTTGGGCGACCGCTGGGGTCCGCACCGCACGGTGCGGCCGCATGTGCCGCTGATGCGGTGGCAGGGCGGTGCGCCCGTGGAGCCGCTGTTCGAGGCGCTGTTCGCCGAGGACCTGTACGGAGACCTGGTGGTCTGGGGCCCGGTCGCCGCCGGCGGCCGATGGATCGGCCTGACTCTCGGCCACAGCGACGGGGACGCGCCGCTGGTGCTGGCCGCCCTGGTCAGCGAGCGTCCGATTACCGAACCGGAGGACGGCGACGGCCCGTTGTGAGGCGCCCGCCCGACCCCGCTCCGGTCCGGCCGGAGTCGGCCTGAGCCGCTGATAAGGTCCATCGACATCAGCCGTCCCGCGCTGGAGAGGGTTCATGAAGTGAAGCTGCTCCCCCTGTTCCTCCGACGGCCGATCGAAGCGGTGTACGAGCGCCGGCTCGCCAGCACCCTGGTGGGCCTGCCGCGCCCCCAGCATGTCGGGATCATGGTCGACGGCAACCGTCGCTGGGCCCGGAAGGCCGGCCACACGGACGTCCGGGAGGGCTACCGGGCGGGCGGCGCCAAGGTGACCACGTTCCTGGGCTGGTGCACGGCCGCCGGGATCGAGCACGTGACCCTCTTCATGCTCTCCGACGACAACCTCGGCCGCCCCGCCGAAGAGCTCGGCCCGCTGATCGAGGTCATCGAGGAGACCGTCCGGGACATCACCGCCGAGGGCCGGGACTGGGAGGTCCGGGCGATCGGCTCGCTCGACATGCTGCCCGGCACCAGCGCCCGGGTGCTCAAGGAGGCCACCTCCGCCACGACCGGGCGCGGCGGGCTCAAGGTGGACGTGGCGGTCGGCTACGGCGGCCGGCGCGAGATCGTCGACGCGGTGAAGGCCGCCTTCGAGGAGCACATGGCCGCCGGGGGCGACCCGGCCGAACTGGTCGCCCGGTTCGGGATCGACGACATCTCCCGGCACCTCTACTCACCGGTGGCCGACCACACCGACTTCATCATCCGCACCTCCGGGGAGCAGCGGCTGTCCGGCTTCCTGCTCTGGCAGTCCGCGTACGCCGAGATGCACTGGGTGGACTGCTACTGGCCGGCCTTCCGGCACGTGGACTTCCTGCGCGCGCTGCGCTCGTACGCCAACCGGGAACGCCGCTTCGGCAAGTGAGCGGCCCGCGGAGTGCCCCTACAGCCGCGCCCGCTTCACCGCCATGTGCAGCAGCAGCCGGTCCTCGCCGTCGTTCAGATCGAGGCCGGTGATCTGCTGGATCCGGGAGAGCCGGTAGTACAGCGTCTGGCGGTGGATGCCCAGCGCGGCGGCCGTCCGGCTCGCCTGGCCCGCGCAGTCCAGGAACACCTCGGCGGTGTGGGCCAGCTCCCGGTGCAGCGGGGTCAGCAGCGAGGCGACCGCCGGGTCGCCGGGGTCGTTGCCGGTGCCCGGGAGGGCGGTCAGCAGGCGGTACGGGCCGATCGCCGACCAGCGGGCGACCGGGCCGAACCGGGTCTCGGCCCGGGCCGCGCGGGCCGCCGCCGTGGCCTCGCGCCAGGACACCGTCAGCTCGTCCAGGCCCCGGCGCGGCGCGGCGATCCCCCCGGTGGCGGCCGGTCCCGCGGTGGAGCGCAGCCGGTCCGCGGCGCTCAGGGCCGGGTCCAGGCGGTCCGCCGAGCGCAGCCGGACGAGCGCGGCCAGGGACATTGGCCCTGCGGCCCCCGGCGCGGCGACCGTCGCCAGCGCGGCCGCCGAGGCCACTCCCCGTACCGAAGGCGTGTCGTCCGCCCACGGGGTCACGCACACCACGGTGTGCAGCCCCTCCGCGTCCCGTCCCAGGGCCTCGCCCAGTGCGGCGACGGCGGTGTCGTGCTGCCGGCCGGGGCCCGCCGCGAGCACCGCGCCGAACTCCCGCGAGAGGTCCGCGCCCGCCCGCGCCTCGTCGGAGAGCAGCGCCCCGATCCGGGCGGCGACCTCCATCGCGGCGGCCAGCCGCTCGTCGGTCGGGCCCGGGTCCGCGTCGAGCAGCCAGACGTAACCGAGGACGACACCCCGATGGCGTACGGGAAGGCAGATGCGGTCCCGGAAGACTCCGGCCTCCGGCGCGGCGGGGATCCGGACCGGGGCGGTCGCCCGGGTGATGCCGAAGCCCTCGAACCAGGCGCGGACGGCGGGCGTGGAGCGCCGGGTCAGGATCGAGCGGGTGCGGACCGGGTCCATCGCGGTGTCGTCGTCGCTGTCGTGCGCTCCGAAGGCGACCAGGCCGAAGTCGCGGTTCTCCAGGGTGGCCGGGGCGTCGAGAAGGGCCGAGATCTCGTCGACCAGTTCCTGGTAATCGCCTGTCACTCCGCCATTCTGCACCCCTTCGCCGTCTTCTTCAGACAGATGTCTGAGATGGCGGCCACGGATGCGTGACAGGTGTCGATGGCACAGGATCGGAGCGGTCCCTAGATTTCACGGTGGTTATCCGTGCCGTACCGGTCCGTTCACATCCGTACCGCTACGGCCCCTCGTCCGTACATTCGTGGAGGTGCCCCGTGCTGGGTCCCGTGATTCTCGCCGCATCGCGCAGCGACAAGATGCGCCGGTTCGTCTCGGCCGCGCCCGGCACCAAGCAGGTCGTCGACCGCTTCATCGCCGGAGAGACCGTCGACCAGGTCGTGCCGATCGTCGAGGACGCCGCGGACAAGGGTCTTGAGGTCACGCTCGACGTCGTCGGCGAGGACATCACCACCCCCGCGCAGGCCGAGGCCGCCCGCGACGCCTACCTGGAGCTCGTCGAGCGCCTGAAGGCCCTGGACCTCGGCACCCGCGCCGAGATGTCCGTGAAGCTGTCCATGTTCGGCCAGGCGCTGGAGGGCGGCCACGAGCTGGCCCTCGCCAACGTGCGCCCGGTCGTCGAGGCGGCGGCCGCCATCGGCACCACGGTCACCCTGGACGCCGAGGACCACACCACCCTCGACTCGATGTTCGCCATCCACGAGGAGCTGCGGAAGGACTTCCCGCAGACCGGCTGTGTCATCCAGTCCTACCTGTTCCGCACCGAGGACGACGCCCGCCGCCTGGCCGAGGCCGGCAGCCGCGTCCGTATCGTGAAGGGCGCCTACAAGGAGCCCGCCTCCGTCGCGTACCAGGACAAGGCCGAGATCGACAAGGCGTACGTCCGTATCACCAGGATCCTGATGGAGGGCGAGGGCTACCCGATGATCGGGTCCCACGACCCCCGTCTCATCGCCATCGCCCAGGAGCTGGGCCGCCAGGCCGGGCGCAAACTGGATGAGTACGAGTTCCAGATGCTGTACGGCATCCGCAGCGACGAGCACATCCGGCTCGCGGCCGAGGGCCACCGGATGCGCGTCTACACGGCGTACGGCACCGACTGGTACGGATATTTCATGCGCCGCCTCGCGGAGAAGCCGGCCAACCTGCTGTTCTTCGGCCGCTCGATCCTCACCAAGGGCTGAGCGCCCGGCCCCGACCCGGGGCTGAACCGGCCACGGCCGACACACCCATCCCCGCCGACACCAAGGAGACAAGGCAACCATGGACGCCGTCACCCAGGTCCCCGCGCCGGTCAACGAGCCGGTCCACTCCTACGCCCCGGGCTCCCCGGAGCGCGCCCGCCTGGAGCTGAAGCTCAAGGAGCTCGCCGAGAACCCGATCGACCTGCCGATGACCATCGGCGGCGAGAAGCGGATGGGCGGCGGTGAGCGGGTCAACGTCGTACAGCCGCACAACCACCGGGCCGTCATCGGCACCTTCGCCGGCGCCACCGAGCAGGACGCCCAGGACGCCGTCGACGCGGCCCTCGCCGCCGCTCCGGCCTGGCGCGCGATGGCCTTCGACGACCGCGCGGCGATCATCCTGCGCGCCGCCGAGCTGCTGGCGGGCCCCTGGCGCGAGACGCTGGCCGCCTCCACCATGCTCGGCCAGTCCAAGACCGCCCAGCAGGCCGAGATCGACACCCCCTGCGAGCTCATCGACTTCTGGCGCTTCAACGTGCACTACGCGCGCCAGATCCTCGCCGAGCAGCCCCCGGCGAACTCCCCGGGCGTGTGGAACCGCATGGACCACCGCCCGCTGGAGGGCTTCGTCTACGCGATCACGCCGTTCAACTTCACGGCCATCGCGGGCAACCTCCCCACCGCCCCCGCCCTCATGGGCAACGTCGTGGTGTGGAAGCCGTCCCCGACCCAGACCCACGCCGCCGTGCTGCTGATGCAGCTCCTGGAGGAGGCCGGTCTGCCCAAGGGCGTCATCAACCTGGTCACCGGCGACGGCATCGCCGTCTCCGAGGTGGCGCTGAACCACCGCGACCTGGCCGGCATCCACTTCACCGGCTCGACCCCCACCTTCCAGCACCTGTGGAAGACGGTCGGCAACAACATCGCCAACTACCGCACCTACCCGCGGCTCGTCGGCGAGACCGGCGGCAAGGACTTCGTCGTCGCGCACCCCAGCGCCGACCGCGCCATCCTGAAGACCGCGCTGACCCGCGGCTCCTTCGAGTTCCAGGGCCAGAAGTGCTCGGCGTCCTCGCGGGCGTACGTCCCGGCCTCCATCTGGAACTCCGGTTTCCAGGAGGAGTTCGCGGCCGAGGTCGACTCCATCACCATGGGCGACGTCACCGACCTGTCGAACTTCATCGGGGCCGTCATCGACGAGCGCTCGTTCGCCAAGAACAAGGCCGCGATCGACCGTGCGAAGTCCGACCCGGCGTGCACCATCGTCGCGGGCGGCACCTACGACGACTCGGTGGGCTACTTCGTCCGCCCGACCGTCATCGTCTGCTCCGACCCGGAGAGCGAGGTCTTCACGACCGAGTACTTCGGTCCGATCCTCGCGATCCACGTCTACGAGGACGAGAAGTACGACGCCATGCTGGAGCAGATGGAGTCCGTCTCGGACTACGCGCTGACCGGCTCGGTCATCGCGGGCGACCGTGCGGCCGCCGCGTACACGATGGACAAGCTCCGCTACGCCGCGGGCAACTTCTACATCAACGACAAGTCGACCGGCGCCGTCGTCGGCCAGCAGCCCTTCGGCGGCGGCCGCGCCTCCGGCACCTGCGACAAGGCGGGCGCCCCGCAGAACCTCCAGCGCTGGACCCTGACCCGGGCCATCAAGGAGACGCTGGTCCCGCCGACCGAGTACACCTACCCCCACCAGGGCTGACGCCCTCCCGGGGCGCCGCAGCACGACGCCCCGGACCAGGGCCTCCGTGACGGAGGCCTCCTGAGCACCGCCCCCCGACCGGCCCCCCTGCCGGCCGGGGGGCGGTTTCCATGTGCCTCTTCGTACGGGGCCGGCGGGGCCCCTCAGATCTCCACGAGCACCTGATCCGGCGACTTGCGCACCAGGTCGGGAACCTCGCAGTCGTCGGCGGGATAGCCGACGGGGATCACGGCGAACGCCTTCTCGTTCTCGGGCCGGCCCAGGACCTCGCCGAGGAAGCGCATCGGGCTCGGGGTGTGGATCAGCGCGGCGAGACCGGACAGATGCAGGGCGGTGAGCAGCATGCCCACCGCGATCCCGACGGACTCGTCGACGTAGTAGTGCTTGCGCTTCGTGCCGTCCTCGCCCAGCCAGTAGCGCTGCTGGAACACCACGATCAGGGCGGGCGCGTCCGTCATATGGGCCTTCACCGCGTCCGTGCCCAGCGGGCGCAGCGCGGCCAGCCACTCCTCGCCGAGCCGCCCGTCGTAGCTCACCTTCTCCTCGTGCTCGGCGGCCTCCCGGATCCGGCGGCGGACCTCGGGGTCCTTGACCAGGGCGAAGGTCCACGGCTGCTGGTGCGCGCCGGAGGGGGCGGTGGCCGCGCACGCGATGGCGTCGCGCACCACCTGCTCGGGGACCGGGTCGGGGGAGAAGGAGCGGACGGTCCTGCGCTCGTCCATGCGCTCCCGCAGCCGGGCGGCGCGGGCGAGGGACTCCTCGGGGGCGGTCCGCCCGGGGCGGTAGGGCGTGGGGCGGTACGGGTCGCCGTGGGTGGGCGACCACCGCGCGGGTGCGGGCGTCGTGTCGGACATGGCCGCAGTGTGCGCGGCGGGGGCGGCCCGGCGGAAGCCGCACTTCGGACAGGCGCGGAGCCGGTCCCGGTCAGCGTCCGATGACCGGTGACCGGTGACCGGTGCGGGCCGTCCGCCCAGCGGGTCCCCGGGGCACGCGGTCTTGTGGTCTAGGTAATGAGCATGTCAAATTCCTTCTCGGTACGTCCCCACACGTCACCCCAGAAGGAGTCCCCCCATGAGACGCAACTCCCGCGCGCGCCTGGGCGTTTCCCTGCTGCTCGTCGCCGGCGCCCTCGGCCTCGGAGCCGCCCCCTCCACCGCCGCCGGCACCCCGGAGCCCACCCCCTCGGCGATCCCCGCCCCCTCCGCGTACGCGCTCGACGCCGCCGTCGAACGACAGCTCGGGGCCGCCACCGCCGGCACCTACCTCGACGCGAAGACCGGGAACCTGGTCGTCACCGTCACCACCGACCGGGCCGAGGAGCAGGCCCGCGCCACCGGCGCCACCGTCCGCCGGGTGGCCCGCAGCGCCGCCCAGCTCGACGCCGCGATGGCGACCCTGGAGGCCGAGGCGAAGATCACCGGCACCTCCTGGGGTGTCGACCCGCGCACCAACCGGGTCGCCGTCGAGGCCGACTCCTCCGTCTCCGCGCAGGGCCTGGCCCGCCTCGAAGCCGTCGCCGAACGGCTCGACGGCGCGGTCGACATCAAGCGCGTACCCGGCGTCTTCCACCGCGAGGTGCTGGGCGGCGGAGCGATCTACGGTGGCGGCAGCCGCTGCTCGGCGGCCTTCAACGTCACCAAGGGCGGGGCGCGTTACTTCGTGACCGCCGGACACTGCACCAACATCTCCGCCAATTGGTCGGCCAGCTCCGGCGGTTCGGTCATCGGCGTCCGGGAGGGCACCAGCTTCCCGACCAACGACTACGGCATCGTCCGCTACACCGACGGCTCCTCGCCCGCCGGAACGGTCGACCTCTACAACGGCTCCACCCAGGACATCAGCTCCGCCGCCAACGCCGTCGTCGGCCAGGCGATCAGCAAGAGCGGCTCCACCACCCAGGTGACCAGCGGCACCGTCACCGCCGTCAACGTCACCGTCAACTACGGCGACGGGCCCGTCTACAACATGGTCCGCACCACCGCCTGCTCGGCCGGCGGCGACAGCGGCGGCGCCCACTTCGCCGGATCCGTCGCCCTCGGCATCCACTCCGGCAGCTCCGGCTGCTCGGGCACCGCGGGCTCGGCCATCCACCAGCCGGTCACCGAGGCGCTCTCGGCGTACGGCGTGACGGTGTACTGAGCCACCACCTGCTCCGCGTACCCCGCCAGGAACACCGTGCCCGCCCGGACCGCCGCGCACCCCGGTCCGGGCGGGCCTTCGCGTCCGGGCGGGCCTTCGCGTACGGGCGGGCCTTCGCGTACGGGCGGGCCTTCGCGTACGGGCGGGGCTTCGCGTACGGGCGGGGCGGGACCCGGACCTCAGTCGGCGATCCGGATCAGCATCTTGCCGGTGTTCTCGCCCCGCAGCATCCCGAAGAACCCGTCCACCGTCCGCTCGAAGCCGTCCACGACGGTGACGTCCGGCGTGATCAGACCGCTCCGCAGATGCGGCACCAGGAGCGCGTCCAACTCCGCCTGCGCGTGCCCGTAGTCGCGCACCAGCACCCCTTCCAGACGCAGGCTCTTCCCCACGATGTCGAACAGGTTGCGCGGAGCGGCGGGCGGCTCGTGCGCGGAGTGGTACTGCGAGATCGCGCCGACCCAGGCGATCCGCCCGTGGTCGCGGAGGACCGAGATCGCGCCCTCCAGGTGGTCCCCGCCGACGTTGTCGACATAGGCGTCGATGCCGTCCGGGGCGGCTTTCGCCAGCAGTTCGCCGACCGGTCCGTCGTGGTAGTCGAAGGCCGCGTCGAAGCCGAGTTCCCCGGTCAGCCGGGCGACCTTCGCGGGCGTTCCCGCGCTGCCGATCAGGCGTCCGGCGCCGAGCAGCCGCGCGATCCGCGCCACCGCCGTGCCGACCCCGCCCGCCGCCGCCGAGACGAAGAGGTCCTGACCGGCCCGGAACTCCAGCGTCCGGGTGAGCGCCACATAGGCGGTGAGCCCGGTGCCGCCGAGGATCGAGAGATGGGCGGTGAGCGGGACCCCGTCGTACGAGGGAACCGTCCGCACTCCGCCCTCACCGGGCGTCACCACGGCATGGGTCCGCCAGCCCGCACGGTGGAGGACGAGATCGCCCTCCGCGAGGCCGGGGGTGCGGGAGGCCGTCACCCGGCCGATGGCGCGGCCCTCCAGCGGGGTGCCCAGCTCCCAGCCGCCCTCGTCCATCAGCTCGCGGTGGTACGGGTCCACCGAGAGATAGAGGTTCTCCACCACGGCCGTACCGGGGGCCGGTTCCGGTACGGGCGACTCGTCCACGGCGAAGAGGTCCGCCGTCGGGAAACCGTGCGGGCGGGCGGTGAGTCGAAAGGAGCGGGCGGTGCGCTGTGTCGTCATGCCGGTGACGGTAGGAGGGAACGCGGCGGTCGGGCAGGGGGCGGCGTCGATGGAACAATCCCTTCCATGAACAGCATTCATGCAAGGGTCCCGGGGGCGGGATCACCTGACGTGCGGTGCACGGGGCGGGCGGAGCGGTGACCGACCTCCTCCCGCAGGAGCTCCGTGTCATCGCCGCCGTCGCCGACACCCGCGGATTCTCGGCCGCCGCCCGGACCCTCGGCATGACGCAGTCCGCCGTGTCCCACTCCGTACGTTCCGGCGAGCGCAAGATCGGCGCGGTGCTCTTCGAGCGCGGCCGCCACGGTGCCACGCCCACCCCGGCCGGTGAGGTGGTCGCCGGGCACGCCCGGCGCGTCCTGCGGCTGCTCGATGTGCTCGGCGCCGAGGCCCGGGGGGCCGCCGCCGGGTCCGGCGGCGTGGACACGGTGAGCGGTCCGCTGCGGATCGCCGCCTTCCGCAGCGCCGCGCTGTATCTGCTGCCGCCGGCGCTGGAGCGTCTCACCGCCCGCCATCCGGGGATCGAGCCGGTGGTCCGGATGGTCCGCGAAGTGGGCCGGGGCACGGCCGGCGAGGTGCTGGACGGGCGGGCGGACCTGGCCGTCGCGACGCTGGGGACGACCTCGCCGGTGGAGCCGGGACTGGTCGGCGGCGTCCTGCTGGAGGAGGAGTACTCCCTGGTGCACCCGGCCGGGCACGCGGCGCCCCGCACCCTGCCCCTGGTCGACTGGGCCGAGAACTGCACCTCGTACACCCGCGACTGGTGGGCGGCCCAGGAGTGGATCCCCCGGGCGACGGTCGAGGCCGAGGACGACGGGGCGGTGCTCTCGATGGTGTCCCGCGGCCTCGGCATGGCGATCATGCCCGGTCTGTCCCTGTACGGAGCACCCGCCGGAACGGAGATCACCGCTCTCGGACCCGACCGTCCCACCCGCTCGATCGGCTATCTCACCACCCCTGAGCAGGCGCGATCGCTCGCCGTGCGGGCGCTGATCCGGGAGCTGCGGGCGGAGCGCGTGAAGTCGGCCGTCTCAGATAGTAGGAAGTCCGAGTAACTGTGGAGACAGAGCGGCCCGACTGTCCTAGCTTTGTAGGAGCCGAACGAATCGCTCGATCGAGCGACTGTGGCGGTTGCGGGCGCACGCCCCGAAGCAGGTAACCCCTGCGGCGTACGCTCCCCGCTCCTTCCGGCACCTCGAAATCCGATCCCGGCCCGGCCCCGGCGCCGCACCATGCTGTGCGGCCTGCCCCCGGCATCCATGCGATCTCAAGGAGTCGATCCATCATGGCCACCACCACCGCTCGCCGCGTCCGCCACACCGCCCGCCCGTCGGAGTCGGACCGCAAGAACGCCGCCGCAGCCCTCCAGCGCGCCCTCGACCGTCGCGACAACGGCGGCTCGACCGGCCACTGAGCCGCCGCGTACCACTCACTCGCCCCCACCCCGAACACCCCCGAACGCCTCGAACGCCCTTACGGTCCGTCCGTATGGTGGACGCCGGATGTCATGGGGTGGGACGCACCGTTAGGCTTCCGGCATGTCTCGCAGCATCGATCTCGCAGTGATCCCCGGTGACGGAATCGGCCAGGAAGTCGTGGCCCAGGGCCTCAAGGTCCTCAACGCTGTCCTCCCGCAGGATGTGAAGCTGGAGACCAAGGAGTACGACCTCGGCGCCCAGCGCTGGCACCGCACCGGTGACACCCTCCCGGACGCGGAGCTGGAAGCCCTCAAGAACCACGACGCCATCCTCCTCGGCGCGATCGGCGACCCGTCCGTGCCGTCCGGCGTCCTGGAGCGGGGCCTGCTGCTGAAGCTGCGTTTCGCCTTCGACCACTTCATCAACCTGCGCCCCTCCAAGCTCTTCCCGAACACCGCGACCCCGCTCGCCGGCCGCCCCGACATCGACTTCGTCGTCGTCCGCGAGGGCACCGAGGGCCCGTACACCGGCAACGGCGGCTCGCTGCGCACCGGCACCCCCGCCGAGGTCGCCACCGAGGTCAGCCTCAACACGGCGTACGGCGTCGAGCGCGTGGTCCGGGACGCCTTCGAGCGTGCGGCCGCCCGCCCGCGCAAGAAGCTGACGCTGGTCCACAAGAACAACGTCCTCGTCTACGCCGGCCACCTCTGGAAGAACACCTTCGACAAGGTCGCCGCCGAGTATCCGCAGGTCAGCACCGACTATCTGCACGTCGACGCCGCGACGATCTTCTTCGTCACCCAGCCGGAGCGCTTCGACGTCATCGTCACCGACAACCTCTTCGGCGACATCCTCACCGACCTCGCCGCCGCCGTCTCCGGCGGCATCGGCCTGGCCGCCTCCGGCAACATCAACCCGACGGGCGCGTTCCCGTCGATGTTCGAGCCGGTCCACGGCTCCGCCCCCGACATCGCGGGGCAGGGCAAGGCCGACCCGACCGCCACGGTCCTCTCCGTCGCCCTCCTGCTGCGCCACCTCGGCTACGAGGCCGAGGCCGTGCGCATCGAGGACGCCGTCTCCGCCGATCTCGCGGAGCGCGACGGGGCCACTGCGCGGACGACCGACGAGATCGGCGACGCTCTCGCGGTACGCGTAGCGAGCTGACCCGACGACTCCATTCGAAGCCGCCGGGTCAGCGAAAGCACCCGGCGGCTTCACCTGTGCGGCCCCCGGGTGCCACCATCGACCCCTGGACCGCATTCACACCATTTCGTGCATGGCCCCCCGCAAGAGATAATCGAACGCGGGGCCGTGGCTTGCGGTAAAGCTCGGACGTCCTAGGACCTGACCGAAAAGCGTCGGGCCGAGGCGGGCGTGAGCGCGGTCCATCACACACAAGACCGGTGAAGGACACGCACTCATGACGACGCCCACGATCGAGCTCAAGCCCTCCTCGAACCCGCTGTCCGACGCGGAGCGCGAGGCGATCCTGGCCAACCCCGGATTCGGCCGGCACTTCACCGATCACATGGTGACCATCCGCTGGACCGAGGGCCGCGGCTGGCACGACGCCGAGCTGGTCCCCTACGGCCCGCTGTCGCTGGACCCGGCCAACATGACCCTGCACTACGCGCAGGAGATCTTCGAGGGGCTCAAGGCCTACCGCCAGCCCGACGGCACGGTCGCCTCCTTCCGCCCCGACGCCAACGCCCGGCGCTTCCAGCGCTCGGCCGCCCGCCTCGCCATGCCCGAACTGCCCGTCGAGACGTTCATCGCGGCGTGCGACGCGCTGGTGCAGCAGGACAAGGCGTGGGTCCCGTCGCACGGCGGCGAGGAGTCCCTCTACCTGCGCCCGTTCATGATCGCCACCGAGGTCGGCCTCGGCGTGAAGCCGGCCAACGAGTACCTCTTCCTGGTCATCGCCTCGCCCGCCGGCGCCTACTTCCCCGGCGGTGTGAAGCCGGTCTCCATCTGGCTCTCGGAGAACCGCGTCCGCGCCGTCCCCGGCGGCATGGGCGACGCCAAGACCGGCGGCAACTACGCCGCCTCCCTCCTCGCCCAGGCCGAGGCCGCCGCGCACGGCTGCGCCCAGGTCGCCTACCTCGACGCGGTCGAGCACAAGTGGGTCGAGGAGCTCGGCGGGATGAACCTCTACTTCGTGTACGCCCAGGAGGACGGCTCGAAGAAGATCATCACGCCCGCCCTCACCGGCTCCCTCCTCGCCGGCGTCACCCGTGACTCCCTCCTCAAGGTCGCCCGCGACCTGGGTTACGGCTCCGAGGAGGGCCGGGTCTCCATCGACCAGTGGCGCGACGACACCGCCGAGGGCACCCTCGTCGAGGTCTTCGCCTGCGGCACCGCCGCCGTCATCACCCCCGTCGGCCTGGTGAAGTCCGAGGGCGGCGAGTGGACCCAGAGCGGCGGCGAGCCCGGCGAGGTCACCATGAAGCTGCGGGAGCGCCTTCTCGACATCCAGCGCGGCGTCGTCGAGGACACCCACGGCTGGATGCACCCGCTCGGCTAGGACCTCCGCTGACGTTCAGGGCCCCACCCGATCCGGGTGGGGCCCGATGCGTATGCCGATGATCCGGCCGTGCGCCGGCCGGCCCAGGGGCCGCCGGTCCTCTGCAACGCATTTGCTGCGGTCGTTCAGTTGGACTGTCGAATGCACACTCGGGGGAGAGCGCACTGTGAACGGAGCTGACACGCCCGGTACGTCGGCGAGCGCCGCCGACCTGGCGGTCGAGGCCGAGAAGCTCGCCGGTGACCTCGACACGATGCAGGAAGTGCTGCGGAAGTAGCTCCTCCGTATGGATCGGATCGTCGACGGGATCGAGGCCCGCTGGCAAGGACCGGCGTCTCAGGCCTACCGGACCAAGCACCGGGCCGCGGCCGAGGACGCCGTCCGTATCCGGAAGACGATGGAGCTGCTTGCCAAGGCGGTCCGCCTGAGCAAGGACGGGTTCACGGCCCAGGAGCTCGAAGTCCTCGCCGAATTCAGACGCCTTCAGTCCCGCACCGGCATTGAGGCGGAGGTCGACGCAATCTCCACACCCCATACCGCGCCCACGTCGCAGGCGGGGCCGCGCAGCCGCATCGCAGACCTGTAAACAGGACCAGAGCCATCAGGGGGATTCATGCCGTCGAGCGACGACCACATAGCAGTCGACTTCGCGACATTGCAGGGTATGGCCGGGGACCTCGAAGAGATCCTCAAGACGCTCAACGAACAACTGGACCTGCTTTACCGGCGCGTCGCCAAGACCGTGCTCACTTGGGACGGCGAGGCACGACAGACTTTCGTCGACGAGCTCGACAAGTGGGACCACTCCGCACAGGACCTCCAAGCCACCCAGGCATGGCTGCACGACATCGTCGTGAACGGCGGCATCACCTATGCCGCCGCGCACCGGGCCGTGCTGCGCGGGTGGGGGGCTGCCTGATGAGTGCGCCGCCTTCTCCTGCGGCGAACGGCGGCTTCGACGTTCAGCCGGTGCATGTCCACCATGCGGCCGAACTGGTGAAGGAAGCCCAGTTCGCCCACGCAGAGCGTGCGTTCGTCCTCGTCGACGTATTGAACAAGTACAACCAGTCCGCCGGTACGGGGCGCGGCGCGGACGCCTACGCGGTGGTCTCCGCGAAGTTCCTCGAAGTGTGGGGCCGCAGCGTGGTCAGCGTCGGAGGCGCTTCCGTCGGCCTTAACCACACGGCCAACCACTACGTGCTGGCCGAATGGGAGGCCGGCGGCGCCAAGGGCGCCCAGCCGGCCCGCAAGCCGGAGCCGGTGGTCATCGACAAGCCTCCGCGCTACGGCCCGGTCAACCCGATCAAGTGGTCGGGTACCGGTGAAGATGTCGATTCCTGGTGGATCTCCGGCGTCGTCGGTGAATTTCCCGACTTCCTCGCGGACGTCATCCGACCCGCCATCGAGCATGGTCTGCGCCTCGGCAAGGTCCACGAGATCACTCCCGGCATCAAGGAGGAGGAGACCCGGGACATGGCCAAGGCGTGGAGGAAGCTCGGTTCCGGCGCCGCCAAGGCCTCGGACGACTTCAACGCCGCCATCGCCGGGATCACCGACCCGAAGGACAAGGGGGAGTGGCAGGCGGCCATGCGGAGCTTCGGTCAGACGATCTGGGGCACGACGACTTGGGGTCGGCAACTGGACGCGAAAGGTAAGCGGAGCCCGACGGGTCGCGAGTGGCGGACCACCAGCGACCTCGCGCCGGCCAGGCGGCGCCCGATCGTCGACGTTCTGAAGAAGACGGCGGACGAGATCGCGGATGTGCTGGAGCATGTCTCGGACGTCGGGGAGAAGACCACCAAGTTCACCAGCCAGGCCGGGATCAACGCGGCGAAGGCCACCGCCTCGGACCTCACCGATCTGAGTCTGTCGAACCTGACCAAGCTGGCGGTCGGTGGCGTCGTCGGCCGGATCGTGGTCACCTTCCGGTCTCATATGGACAAGTCGGGCTGTGATGCGGCCGTCGAAACCTATCACCAGGAATTCACCGAGGCTGCGGGAAAGCTCAAGGCGCTCGTCCCGGAACTCGACATCGCTATCAAGAGCGCTCCGACCTACCGGGCGGAGATTGCCCGTGCGCAGGGATTCGGTGCTCGCTCGCTCAACGAGTTCAAGAAGGAACACAGCTGGCAGATCGGCGGCGAGAGCCCGTTCCCGTACAGGTACTCGCTGGATCTGGCGACGAATGAGGGGCTCAACGGCGCTCACACCCTCGACAAGCATGTCGGCAAGACGGACGAGCAGTTGTTGCAGCGGATCGAGGACGAGCAGCGCAAGAATGGGAAGTACGGCATCCTCTCCTCCTCGTCCTTTACCGATCTGGATTCGGCTCAGAAATACACTCAGTACAACATCCGGGAGAACACCCCGAAGATCCAGGACTGGCTCAAGAACCCACCGCCCGAGAGGGACCTGCCCATCAGGGTCGGCTCGGTCCCGAACGAGGGCCCTCTCGCCGGTTCCTCAGTGACCGGACGCACCGTGCAGGTTTTGAACGGCGAGGTAGCGCCAGCCAAGGACACTCTCGGTGTGACCACTCGCCTCAAGTACGACCCGAATTTGAATCCGCCATTCGTCGTCTACACCTCGGCACCTGAATGAAGGAGCGAATCATGGAAGCAGGCCGACTCGACGCGGCGACATGGTCGGACGCGCTCAAGCTGTACGAGTGGCTCTGCACATTCGTCAGTGTCGCTCGGCGCGAGCACGATGAGTGGTGGCTCGATGTGGGATCGATCATGCGTCTGGAGACCCGTGACCCGCGGGGCTGGGAGTCCATCGACCCCAACGACGGGGAGGATGAGCGCCGAGAGGACCCGCTTTTCCCGTGGTTGGAGGTGCCCTCCACGCCTGCGGATGTGGAACGCTACAACAGGCGTATGGAGGAGATTCCTCGCTCCTCAGTGAGGTCGCTTCTCGTTCTGCTCGGAATCGCGGCAGGCGGCGTGGACGTCCCTAAGAGGCTGGGCTGGGAAGAACGCAGGTCGGAGATGGAACGGCGTGCCGATGTGGTCCTGTCGCGCTTTCCCGCCAGCACCCGCTTCTACACCAACCTGGGTGGGAATGGCGACCATCCCGATTTCTACCAACAGTCCTCCTGGGGCCATGCCCCCTTCAGTCGCAACGACTGGGACGCCGGACTGGTTGCCGTGAACGACGACGAAGTCGCCGTCTTCTGGAACTTTCAGAACACTTGATCCGCCACGCCGAACCGGAAGGTTTCATGCTCACCAGATCCGCCACCTATCCCGACCGGGAAACCGCCCAGTGGGCCGCCCAGCAAGTCGTCACCCGCAACGAGCAGGCCATCCACCGCTGGCTGGCGCAAGGTACGCGTCCACGCCTGACCCTCGAAGCCTCCTGGCCTTCCCGCGACGAGCCGGTCGGCCGTGTCCTCATCCAGGCCATGGCGCTGGCCGGGCGTGGAGCCGTGGACGTGCGTGCGGCGCGGGTGGTGCTTCGGCGGGAGCCCACGAGCCCGCTCGGCTTCGTCGTGCACGCCACATTCCCGATCTATTTGTAGAGGCACCAGCCATGCCCATGAAGCCTCTGGATTTCGACCGCCGCTACGGCGAGCTCGACCAAGTGATGGACGCGTACGCCGGCCTCACTGCCGACGACACCCCCGACCGGATCAGCCGGGCCCTCACCGCCTACCTGCGCCACACCTGGCACACCCGCCCCTGGGCCCTGTCGATCGCCGAGCAACAGCTCCGTACCTATGCCCAGAATCCGCCCGGCCGGTTGAGGCACCGCCTCGGAGAGTTCTACCCCGTTCCCGACATCGGTCTTCCGGAGGACGGGATCCAGCGGTGGCTGCTGCAACTCGCCGACCACATCAAACAGAGCGTCGAGGAGGGCCGCGTCCCGCCACCGGTGGCAGTGCCCGAGACCCACTGGGAGTGGCGCGCCCGCTTTCCCGAACTTCACCAGTTCCTGGGCGGCTGGTTCTCGCAGGACATGCCCGATGAGTTCGAGGATCACACCTCCGCCGTACGTGACTACACGGGGTCGGTCGCTCCGACTGTCCTGGCGCGCCTCGCCGGAGAGGTGGCCGAGCTGCTCGCTCTCGGCCTGGAAGAGGTCGACTACGCCGTTGCCGTTGCCGAGCTGGGCATGGAGATCGAGCCTCCTGCCCCGTACACGGCGAGCGGCTGGCTGGCCGTCGTCGCCGGGCTCCTGGCCGGGCCCCGCGCCGAGTACGACCGAGGAGACGAGTGACTCCGGCCGAATGGAGTGCTGCTCGAAAACGGCGTGACCGACTTCCCCACAAGGCTCCCAGCACGGTTAGAGTGGCATTCTAAAGTAGCCGTCCCAGGAGCCCTCATGCCCGCCACCCCCACCCCCTTCCGCATGCCCCCCGAGTGGGCCCCCCACGAGCGCACCTGGATGGCCTGGCCCGGGCCCAACCCCACCTTCGCCTCCGACGCCGAGCTGGACGAGGCCCGCCGCGCCTGGGCCGCCGTCGCCCGGGCCGTGCGCCGCTTCGAGCCGGTCACGGTGGTCGTGGGGCCGGGGCAGGAGGACGGGGCCGCGGCGCTGCTCGGGCCGGACGTCGAGCTGGTCGTGCGGCCGCTCGACGACGCCTGGATGCGGGACATCGGGCCCACCTTCGTCACCGACGGCCGCACGCTGGCCGCCGTCGACTGGACGTTCAACGGCTGGGGCGCCCAGGGCTGGGCCCGCTGGGAGAGCGACCAGCACATCGCCCGGGCCGTCGCCGAGCTGACCGGGACCCCCGTGCACTCCTCCCCGCTCGTCAATGAGGGCGGCGCGATACACGTCGACGGCGAAGGCACCGTCCTGCTCACCGAGACCGTCCAGCTCGGCAAGGAACGCAACCCCGGCTGGAGCAAGGAGCAGGTGGAGGCGGAGATCCACGCCCGCCTCGGCACCGAGAAGGCCATCTGGCTGCCGCGCGGGCTGACCGGCGACTACGGGACGTACGGCACGCTCGGCCATGTCGACATCGTCGCCGCCTTCGTCCGCCCGGGCACCGTCGTCGCCCACGTCCAGCCCGACCCGGCCCACCCCGACCACGAGGTCACCCGGGAGCTGCTGGCCGTGCTGCGGGCCGCCACGGACGCCAAGGGGCGCCCGCTGGAGGTCGTCGAGGTGCCCGCGCCCACCGTGCTGCGCGACGAGGACGGGGAGTGGGTCGACTACTCCTACATCAACCACTACCTCTGCAACGACGGCGTGGTCCTCTGCGCCTTCGACGACCCGCGCGACGAGGAGGCCGCCGCGATCTTCCGGGGCCTGTTCCCGGACCGTACGGTGTCCCTCGTCGACGCCCGTACGATCTTCGCCGGCGGTGGAGGCATCCACTGCATCACCCAGCAGCAGCCGAAGATCTGACACCCAGCAGCCGTCGAAGATCTGACACCCAGCAGCAGTCGAAGGTACGAGCGAACCCATGACCCCCGCCCCCCGCCGCACCCACCACGCCGCCCCGCCCCGTGAGGACGTCCTCGCCGCCGCCATGGCCACCATCGCCGAGCGCGGGCTCGACGGGCTGACCATGGCCGGGCTCGGGCGGGAGGTGGGGATGAGCAGCGGGCACCTGCTCTACTACTTCCGCACCAAGGACGAACTGCTGCTCCAGACCCTGGAGTGGAGCGAGAACCGCCTCGGGGCCGAGCGCCGTGCCCTCCTCGTCGGACCGGGCGCCGCCCGCGAGCGGCTGGACACGTACATCGATCTCTACCTCCCCGCCGGGCACCGCGACCCCCACTGGACGCTCTGGCTGGAGGTCTGGGGCCGCTCGCAGGACGCCGACGACGACGCCCGTGCCCGGCAGGCCGCCATCGAGGGCGCCTGGCACCGGGACCTGGTGGCCCTGCTCGCCGAGGGGGTTTCGCGCGGGGAGTTCCGGCCGGTGGACGCCGACCGGTTCGCGACCCGGCTGCGGGCGCTGCTCGACGGGTTCAGCATCCATGTGACGGTCGGGATCCCGGGGACGGGCCGCGAGCAGGTGCTCGCCCAGGCGGCGGAGTTCCTGGACGAGACACTGACGCCGGGGTCCTGACCGAACGATGCGACCAGCGTCACGACCGCATCCTGAGACACCGGCGTCACGGACGCGTCACTGTGCGAGACTTCTGCCGTGTCCTCGTTCGTCATGATTATTGGCAGCAGGCGCGCCGGTCCGCAGTGACCGTCCCGTACCACCATGTACGGCGCGGCCATCGTGCCCCAGACCCGCGCGCAGACCTCTCGCACCCGCGAGGGGTTTTTTCGTTTTCCGGCCCGCATCCGGGCCGGAGCGGAGTGCGCGGGATGATGGGGGCAAGTGGAAGCCGATCGTCCGGATCCACTCATCCGACAGGAGTCAGATCAGCATGACCACCAAGGCCACGGCCACCGCCACCGACGACAGTTTCCATGTCTTCGACACCACACTGCGCGACGGTGCTCAGCGTGAGGGCATCAACCTGACGGTCGCCGACAAGCTGACCATCGCCCGTCATCTGGACACCTTCGGTGTGGGGTACATCGAGGGCGGCTGGCCGGGGGCCAACCCGCGCGACACGGAGTTCTTCGCCCGCGCCCAGCAGGAGATCACGTTCGAGAACGCCCAGCTCGTGGCGTTCGGCGCGACCCGCAGGGCCGGCGGCAGCGCGGCCGACGACCCCCAGGTCAAGGCGCTCCTGACCTCCGGCGCCCCGGTGATCACCCTGGTGGCCAAGGCGCACGACCGCCATGTCGAACTGGCCCTGCGCACCACCCTGGACGAGAACCTGGAGATGGTCCGCGACACCGTCTCCCACCTGCGCGAACAGGGCCGCCGCGTCTTCGTGGATTGCGAGCACTTCTTCGACGGCTACCGCGCCAACGCCGAGTACGCCAAGTCCGTGGTCCGCACCGCGTACGAGGCGGGCGCCGAGGTCGTCATCCTCTGCGACACCAACGGCGGCATGCTCCCCGCCCAGGTCCAGGCCGTCGTCTCCACCGTCCTCGCCGACACCGGCGCCCGGCTCGGCATCCACGCCCAGGACGACACCGGCTGCGCCGTCGCCAACACCCTGGCCGCCGTGGACGCCGGCGCCACCCACGTCCAGTGCACGGCCAACGGCTACGGCGAGCGGGTCGGCAACGCCAACCTCTTCCCCGTCGTCGCCGCCCTGGAACTCAAGTACGGCATGAAGGTGCTGCCCGAGGGCGCGCTCGCCGAGATGACCCGCATCTCGCACGCCATCGCCGAGGTCGTCAACCTCACCCCCTCCACCCACCAGCCCTACGTCGGCGTCTCGGCCTTCGCCCACAAGGCCGGGCTGCACGCTTCCGCGATCAAGGTCGACCCCGACCTGTACCAGCACATCGACCCCGAGCTGGTCGGCAACACCATGCGGATGCTGGTCTCGGACATGGCGGGCCGCGCCTCCATCGAGCTGAAGGGCAAGGAGCTCGGCGTCGACCTCGGCGACGACCGCGCCCTGGTCGGCCGGGTCGTGGAGCGGGTCAAGGAGCGCGAACTCCAGGGCTACACCTACGAGGCCGCCGACGCCTCCTTCGAACTGCTGCTGCGCGGCGAGGTCGAGGGCCGGGCCCGGCGCTACTTCCGTACGGAGTCCTGGCGGGCGATCGTCGAGGACCGCCCCGACGGCACCCACGCCAACGAGGCGACCGTGAAGCTCTGGGCCAAGGGGGAGCGGATCGTCGCCACCGCCGAGGGCAACGGCCCGGTCAACGCCCTGGACCGGGCCCTGCGCGTCGCCCTGGAGCGGATCTACCCGCAGCTCGCCAAGCTGGAGCTGGTCGACTACAAGGTCCGCATCCTGGAGGGCCGCACCGGCACCGAGTCCACCACCCGGGTGCTCATCACCACGGGCGACGGCACCGGCGACTGGGCGACCGTGGGGGTCGCCGAGAACGTCATCGCCGCCTCCTGGCAGGCGCTGGAGGACGCGTACACCTACGGACTGCTGCGCGCGGGCGTGGAGCCCACGGAGTAGCGCGACCCGTCCCACCCACGGGAGCCGCCGTCCGCAGGTCGGGACGGCGGCTCCCGTGCGTTCAAGAGGTGAACGCACAACGCGCCCTGCCTGGTCAGCAGATGGGTCCGGACCAATCTCGACGTGAAGTATTGACGGCCCTGAGTCGGCGGGGTTAACTCCTGCCGCAACGCCGGTACCGGTTCCGGAACCGGTACCGGACGCGTCTCCCGGCATGCCCTTCGCCCCGCCCCGCCCTGCCCCGTACCTGCCATACCTCCCCGTACCTCCCTTTACCACCCCGTCCTGCCCCTGCCTGGTCCAACGGAGGCCCAGATGCGCGTCACCATCGCCGATGTCGCCCGTGAGGCCGGCGTCAGCAAGACGACCGTGTCGCGGGTCATCAACACCAAGGGCGAGGTGGACCGCTCCACGGCCGCCCGCGTTCGTGAAGTGATCGCACAGCTCGGCTACGTACCCAGCTCCGGAGCCGTCGGTCTCGCCCGTGGCTCCAGCCGTACGGTCGGCATGCTCGTGCCCTCGCTGACCTGGCCGTGGATGGGCGAACTGCTCCAGGGCGTCGTCGACACCGTCGAGGCCGCCGACTACGGGCTGCTGCTCTTCACCTGCAACCGCGGGGCCGAATCCGTCCAGCGCTTCACCAGCCAGGTGTCCGCGCGCGCCTTCGACGGGCTCGTCGTCGTGGAGCCCGAGAACACCCTCGGCCACCTCACCGAACTGCACCGCGACGGCCTGCCGATCGTGCTCATCGACGATCGCGGCCACCACCCCGAATTCCCCTCCGTCGTGACCACCAACCACGAGGGAGGCGCGTCCGCGGCCCGCCACCTGCGCGCCGCCGGACGCTCCCGGCCCCTGATCCTGACCGGCCCCCAGAACTTCGGCTGCGTACGGGACCGGACAGCCGGATTCCGTTCGGTCCTGCCCACCGAGCTGGTCGTCGAAGGCGACTTCACCGAACGCGGCGGCCGGCTCGCCGTCGAGGAACTCCTCGCGCGCGGCGTCGCGTTCGACTCCGTCTTCGCGCACAACGACATCAGCGCGGCCGGCGTGCTCCGCGCCCTGCGGGCCGCCGGACGCCGGGTCCCGGACGACATCGCCGTCGTCGGCTTCGACGACATCCCGATGGCCGAACACACCGAACCGCCCCTGACCACCGTGCGCCAGCCCACCCGCCGGATGGGCGAGACGGCGGCCCGGATGCTGCTCTCCCACCTCGGCGGCACGCCCGTACCGGACGGACCGGCCGTGCTGCCCACCGAACTGGTCGTGCGCCACTCGGCGCCGTGACGGACCCGGCCGCACGGCCGCGCCCCGCTCTCTTCGCACCTTCCGCCCGCCGGGATCTCTCCGACCCGGCAGCCCCTTCCTGGAGTCGCCATGTCCGTACGCCGTCGCACCACCCTCAGAGCGGTCGCCGCAGCCACCGTCGTGGTGGCGCTCGCCGCCGGTTGCTCGAACGCCAACTCGGGCGCCAACAAGGGGGGCGGCGCCGCCACCGGCGTACTGACCCTGGGCAAGCCGGACGGACCGCAGACGAACAACAGCAACCCGTTCCTCAACACCTCGGCGGGCGCGGTCCTCGGCTACCGCTACATGATCTACGAGCCGCTGGCCATGACGAACATGATCAAGCCCACCGAGAAGGCCGACCCCTGGCTCGCCAGCGAATGGGCCTGGGAGGACAACTTCACCAAGGTCACCTTCACCCTGGACGAGAAGGCGAAGTGGGCCGACGGCAAGCCGCTGACCGCCGCCGACGTGGAGTTCACCTTCAAGCTTCTGAAGAAGCACTCGGCGCTGAACTGGAACGGCATCCCCTTCGACGGGATCGCGGTCGAGGACGGGAAGGTCGTCCTGACCTTCAAGGAGTCCCAGTTCGTCAACCAGAACAAGATCATCCAGACCTTCATCGTGCCCAAGCACATCTGGGAGAAGGTCAAGAACCCGGAGACCTGGCCCAACCGCACCCCGGTCGGCTCCGGACCGTACAAGCTCAAGACGTTCACCCCGCAGACCACCACCCTGACCGCCACGCCGAGCTACTGGAACGGCGCACCCAAGGTCAAGGAGCTGCGCTACACCGCGTACAACGACAACAGCGCCGCCACCACCGCGCTGGCCACCGGCAAGGTCGAGTGGTCCTTCGTCTTCATGCCGAACCACAAGCAGCTGTTCATCGACAAGGACCCCAAGAACCACCAGCTCTGGTTCCCCTCCGGCCTCGGCATCCACGGCCTGTGGTTCAACACCGCCCGCAAGCCCTTCGACAACCCGGCGCTGCGCAAGGCGATGGCGATGGTCGTCGACCGCAAGGCCATCCACATCCAGGCCCAGGCCACGCTCTACCCGGAGATCACCAACCCGACCGGCATCCCGCTGCCCGCCGGCGAGCCCTTCCTCGCGCCCGAATACCAGGACGCCACCACCAAGCCCGACGTCGCCGGAGCCAAGAAGGTGCTCAGCGAGGCCGGGTTCACCCTCAGCGGCGGTGTGCTGAAGGACCCGTCCGGCAAGCCCGTGAAGCTGACCTTCACCGACCCGGCCGGCTGGAACGACTACATCACCGGGCTCGCGATCATCAAGGACAACATCAAGGAACTCGGCATCGACGCGAAGGTCAAGACGCAGACCGCCGAGGCCTGGGGCGCGGACGTCGCCAACGGCAACTTCGACGCCACCCTGCACTGGACCAACAGCGGCGCGACCCCCTACGACATGTACCAGAACATCATGGACGGGGCGATCCTCCAGCCCATCGGCAAGAGCTCCCAGCAGGGCAACTTCGGGCGCTTCAAGAGCCCCGAGGCCACCGCCGCGCTCAAGGAGTACGCCAACGCCACCGGCGACGCGGCCCGCACCAAGGCCCTGAACACCATCCAGAAGATCTTCGTCGAGGAGGCGCCCGTCATCCCGACGGCCGCCGCGCCCATCGGAGCCGAGTACTCCACGAAGAACTGGATCGGCTGGCCCACCGAGGCCAACCCGTACGCCCCGCCGCAGCACACCCAGCCCACCGCGCTGGAGATCGTGCTCAACCTCAAGCCCGCCTCCAAGTAGGCACGGGGAAAGACGGGAAGAAGGACGGGAAGAACCGGCCATGACCATCAGCGATCAGCCCGAGCACGCGCGGACCGGCGCCGAGAACGCGACGTCCGGCTCCGGGCACGCGCCGACCGGCACCGATGTGGTGCTCGAAGCGCGCGGAGTCACCAAACACTTTCCCCTGCGCCGCACCGCCCGCGACCTGTTCGCCCGCGAGCGCCGCAGCGTCCACGCCGTCGACGACGTCTCGCTCCGGCTGAGACGCGGCACCGTCACGGCCCTGGTGGGGGAGTCCGGCTCGGGCAAGTCCACCGTCGCCCGCCTGCTGGCCCAGCTCCATCCGCTCACCTCGGGCGAGATACGGCTGGGCGGGGCGCCGGTGGTCGCCGGTCGTGGCCGGTCCTTCCGCCGTTACGTACGCCGGGTCCAGCTGATCTTCCAGGACCCCTTCGCCTCGCTGAACCCGGTGCACACCGTGCGTTACCACCTCACCCGCGCCCTGAAGATCCACGGCCGGGCGGGCAACGGGGAGGCGGAGCTGGAGGAGAACCTGGCCGCCCTGCTGAACCGGGTCCAGCTGACCCCGCCCCAGCAGTTCCTGGACAAGTTCCCGCACGAGCTCTCCGGCGGGCAGCGCCAGCGCGTCGCCATCGCCCGGGCGCTCGGCGCGGACCCGCAGGTCCTCCTCGCCGACGAACCCGTCTCCATGCTCGACGTATCGATCCGGCTCGGCGTCCTCAACCTGCTCCGCGACCTCAAGGAACGCCTCCACCTGGCGATCCTCTACATCACCCACGACATCGCCTCCGCCCGCTACTTCGCCGACACCACCCTCGTGATGTACGCGGGCCGCATCGTCGAGGGCGGCGACAGCGAGACCGTCACCCAGCACCCCGCCCACCCCTACACCCAGCTCCTCATCGCCTCCGCGCCCGACCCGGACCGCATCGTCGCCGAGGAGGAACAGGAGGAGACCGGCACGGGCGAGCCGCCCTCGCTGATCACCCCGCCCGCCGGCTGCCGCTTCCACCCCCGCTGCCCCAAGGCGATGGAACGCTGCCGCACCGAACTCCCGCCGCGCTTCGACCTGCCCGACGGGCAGTGGGCGGCCTGCTGGCTGTACGAGGGCACGGGCACACGGACGTACGAGGGCACGGGCACACGGACGTACGAGGGCGTCAACGGCACCGCCGCGAAGGAGGCCACCCGGTGAAGTACATCCTCCAGCGCCTCGCCTTCTACACCGTCACCGCGTGGGCCGCCATCACCATCAACTTCCTCATCCCCCGGCTCATGCCCGGCGACCCCGTCCAGGCCCTCCTCAGCCGCTACCAGGGACAGCTCGACACCAAGGCCATCGACTCCCTCAAGGCCCTCTTCGGCCTCGACGAACAGCAGTCGATGTGGCAGCAGTACACCGACTACTGGGCCCACCTCCTCGACGGCGACCTCGGCCTCTCCTTCACCTTCTTCCCCACCCCGGTCAGCGAGGTCATCGGCCAGTCCCTGCCCTGGACGCTGGCCCTGGTCGGCACGACCACCCTGATCAGCTTCGTGCTCGGCACCGGCATCGGCGTCTACAGCGGCTGGAAGCGCGGCTCCTGGCTGGACAGCCTGCTGCCGGTCACCACCTTCATCTCCTCCATCCCGTACTTCTGGCTCGGCCTCGTCGCCATCGCCCTGTTCGCCGAGAAGTGGTCGCTGTTCCCGAACTCCGGCGGCTACGACAACGCGCTCGTCCCGGCCTTCGACTGGCCGTTCATCTCCAGCGCCCTCTACCACGCGGTCCTGCCCGGCGTGACGATTGTCCTCAGCGCCGTGGCCGGCTGGATCCTCGGCATGCGCAACATGATGGTCACCGTCTCCTCCGAGGACTACGTGATGGTGGCGCAGGCCAAGGGCCTGTCCGAGCGGCGCGTGATGTTCGGCTACGCGGCCCGCAACGCGGTGCTCCCCAACATCTCCGGCTTCGCCCTCTCCCTCGGCTTCATCGTCGGCGGCACCCTGCTCGTCGAGATGGTTTTCACCTACCCGGGCATCGGCTTCCAGCTGCTCCAGGCGGTCGGCGGCAAGGACTACCCCCTGATGCAGGGCGTCTTCCTGGTGATCACGCTCTCCGTCCTCGCCGCGAACCTGCTGGCCGACCTCGTCTACGCCGCCCTCGACCCCCGTACCCGGAAGGAGGCGTGACCGTGCCCGCCCCCGCCGTTCACGCCGCCCGATCCCGTACCCGGAAGGGCTGAGGCCCCATGTCCATCACCGCCACCGACGTCGCCGTCCTCGACGGCGCACCCGCACCAGCGGCCCCCACCCGCCGCGCCCGGCTCCGGTTCCTGCGCGGCGGGAAGACCCGCACCGGCCTGATCCTGCTGGCGTTCTTCGTCCTGCTGGCCATCGCCGGACCGTGGCTCGCCCCGTACGACCCCGACGCCATGAGCGACCAGCTGCTCCAGCCGCCCTCCGGCGACCACTGGTTCGGCACCACGCACACCGGGCAGGACGTCTTCTCGCAGATCCTCGTCGGCACCCGCGGCGTCCTCGTCGTCGGACTCCTCGCCGCCGTCATCGCGACCGTCCTGTCCGTCCTGATCGGCGTCAGCGCCGGATTCCTCGGCGGGGCCGTCGACGAGATCCTCTCCGCGCTCTCCAACATCTTCCTGGTGCTGCCCGGACTCCCGCTGATCATCATCGTCGCGAGCTTCGTCCCCGACACCGGCGACATCGTCATCGCCGTCGCCATCGCCCTGACCTCCTGGGCCTGGGGGTCCAGGATCCTGCGCGCCCAGACCCTGTCACTGCGCCGCCGCGACTACGTCGAGGCCGCCCGCGCCACCGGCGAATCGACCCCGCGGATCATCCTCTTCGAGATCCTGCCGAACCTCACCGCCGTCATCGCCTCCGGCTTCGTCGGCACGGTCATCTTCGCGGTCCTCACCGAGATCACCCTCGCCTTCATCGGCGTCGCCGACATCTCCCACTGGAACTGGGGCACCGTGCTCTTCTGGGCCCAGTCCAACCAAGCCCTCGCCCAGGGAGCCTGGTGGTGGTTCGTCCCGGCCGGCCTCTGCATCGCCCTGCTGGGCACCGCGCTCGCCCTCATCAACTTCGGCATCGACGAGTTCGTCAACCCCCGCCTGCGCACCGCCACCGGATCCTCCCGGAAGGTCAAGATGCGCGTCGGCTTCACCCCCGTAGCCCGGAAGTCCACCGGCGACGCCCCCGGACCTCGTCGGAACACCATCAAGGAGCCGCGCCCATGAGCGCCGAGCCGGTCCTGACCATCAGCGGACTCAACGTCGACTACGGCACCGACGCCAACGCCGTCCACGCCCTGCGCGACATCGACCTCACCCTCCACCGCGGCGAAGTCCTCGGCCTCGCGGGCGAGTCGGGCTCCGGCAAGTCCACCCTCGCCTACGCGGTGACCCGGCTGCTGTCCCCGCCCGGCGTCATCACCGGGGGAGAGGTCCACTACCACCGGCCCGGCGGCGACCGGGTCGACATCCTCTCCCTCGAACCGCACCAGCTGCGCGCCTTCCGCTGGCAGGAGCTGTCCATCGTCTTCCAGGGGGCGATGAACTCCCTCAACCCGGTGCACACCGTCCACAGCCAGCTCACCGACGTCCTCGCCGCCCACCGCCCCGAGCTGAAGAAGCGCCAACGGACCGACCGGGCCAAGGAGTTGCTCAGCCTCGTCGGCATCTCCGCCGACCGGCTCGCCGCCTACCCGCACCAGCTCTCCGGCGGGATGCGGCAGCGCGTGATGATCGCCATGGCGCTCGCCCTGGAACCCGAGATCGTCATCATGGACGAGCCGACCACCGCGCTCGACGTCGTCATGCAGCGGCAGATCCTGCGACGGCTCGTCCAGTTGAGGGAACGGCTGAACTTCTCGGTCGTGTTCATCACCCACGACATCTCCCTCCTGATCGAATTCTCGGACCGGATCGCGATCATGTACGGGGGCCGCATCGTGGAGGAAGCGGGTGCGGCGGAGATCTACCGCGACCCCCGCCACCCCTACAGCGACGGGCTCCTGCACTCCTTCCCCGCGCTCCACGGCCCCCGCCGCGAACTGACCGGCATCCCCGGCTCCCCGCCCCACCTCTCCGCGATGCCCACCGGCTGCGCCTTCCACCCGCGCTGTGGCAAGGCCTTCGCACCGTGCTCCGCCGAGGTCCCGGTGCTGGCCCCGCCCACTGACGAACCCGGCCGCGCGGTCGCCTGCCACCTGCACGTACCCGGCCACGGGGCACCTCGGCCCGGACAGTCGGGCGTCCCGGGCCAGGTGACGCCGGGACCCGCCCGCTGACCATCCGCCCCGCCCACGTACGCCTACGCCTCTACGCCTACGGAGCCCGATGAACCTCGCCCCCACCCCGCAGCGACTCCTCCGTCCCGCCCCGGTACGAGGACTCCCGGCCGACTTCCGCTGGGGCGTCGCCACCTCCTCGTACCAGATCGAGGGAGCCGCCGCCGAGGACGGCCGCACCCCGTCCATCTGGGACACCTTCTGCCGGGTGCCCGGGGCCGTCGAGGGCGGCGAGCACGGCGATGTGGCCTGCGACCACTACCACCGGATGCCCCAGGACGTGGAGCTGATCGCGGGCCTCGGCGTCGACACGTACCGCTTCTCGCTCGCCTGGCCCCGCATCCAGCCCGGCGGCCGGGGCCCGGCGAACGCGAAGGGCCTCGACTTCTACAAGCGGCTGGTCGACGAGCTCCAGGGCCGCGGCGTCACCCCCTGGATCACCCTCTACCACTGGGACCTGCCCCAGGAGCTGGAGGACGCGGGCGGCTGGCCCGCACGCGACACCGCCCTGCGCTTCGCGGAGTACGCCGCCCTCGCGTACGAGGCCCTCGGCGACCGCGTCGAGCACTGGACGACGCTGAACGAGCCCTGGTGCTCGGCGATGCTCGGCTACGCCTACGGACTGCACGCCCCCGGCCGCCGCGACCTGGGCGACGCCATGGCCGCCGTCCACCACCTGCTCCTGGGCCACGGCCTCGCCGCCGGTGCGCTGCGGGACGCGGCCGGGGCCGACCCGCTGGAACTCGGCATCACCCTGAACCTCGGCACCGCCACCCCCGAGACCGACAGCGAGGCCGACCGCGAGGCGAGCCGCCGCGCCGACGGCATGGGCACCCGGCTCTACCTCGACCCGCTCGTCCACGGCCGCTACCCCGAGGACATCGTCGCCGACCTCGCCGCCCAGCACATCGAACTCCCGGTCAGGGAAGGCGACCTGGCCGCCATCGCCGCCCCGCTCGACGTCCTCGGCGTCAACTTCTACCGGGGCATGCAGTTCTCCGGCGTCACCGAGGACGGATCACCCACCGACGCCGACGGCCTGCCCGTCACCCGCGTCGTGGAGCGCGACCTGCCCCGTACCGCGATGGACTGGGAGATCACGCCCACCGAACTCACCGACCTGCTCGTGCGGCTGCAGCGCGACTACGCGCTCCCGACCGTCGTCACGGAGAACGGCGCGGCCTTCGACGACACCGTCGCCGCCGACGGCTCGGTCCCCGACGCCGACCGCACGGCCTACCTCGCCGACCACATCGACGCCGTCGTCGCCGCCCGCGCGCAAGGGGCCGACGTCCGGGGCTACTTCGCCTGGTCGCTGATGGACAACTTCGAGTGGGCGTACGGCTACGACAAGCGGTTCGGCATCGTCCGCGTCGACTACGACACCCAGGTCCGCACGCTCAAGGACAGCGCCAAGTGGTACCGCGACACGATACGTCTCACCCGCGACGACACCGCGTAGCGCACCAGCACCACCGCCAACACCCCTGACCCACCTGTACGTTCGGCAACCCCGACCTCGACTCCGATATACCCGACCCCGGCCCCGATATATGGGAGCGCTCTCAGATGCCCCGCACCCCGCACCCCGGCCCCCGCCCCCGTAAGGGCAGAGCCAGACCCGCGACGGCCGCCCTCGCCGCCGCTGCCGTGCTGGCCACGCTCCTCGCCGGCTCGGCCACCGGCCCCGCGGCGGCGGCCGACGACCCGGCCCCCGTCCTCGTCGACCGCTTCGAGGGAGAGGTGCCGCTCGGCGGTCAGCCGCCCGCCGACGCGATCTTCACCTGGGGCGGCGACGCGGACGACCACCCGCGGCTGAAGCTGGCCGAACGCGCGGACGCCCCCGAGGGGGAGAAGGTCCTCGAAGGCTCCTACGACATCAGCGCGTACGGCGGGTTCAGCCATGAGTTCGCCGTGGACACCCCGCCGCAGAACTGGACCGCCCACCAGGGCATCCGCTTCTGGTGGTACGGCCAGAACACCGCGCCACTGCCACCCGGCTCCGGCAAGAAGATCAGCTTCGAGATCAAGGACGGCGGTGCGAACGGCGGCGCGTCCGAGCTGTGGACCACCTCCTTCACCGATGACTGGGAGGGCTGGCACCTGGTTGAGATCCCGTTCGCGGACTTCGTCTACCGCGCCGACTACCAGCCCGTCGGCGGCATCGACCAGGTCCTCGGCCTGAACGAGATGTGGGGCTACGCCCTCACCCTGCCCGGCGGCAGCCCCGGTGAATTCGCCCTGGACGCCGTCGAGCTGTACGGCAAGGCGACCCCGGCCCTCACGGCGAGCGTGGTCACGGACACTGCCGTCCGCCCGGTGAAGAACGGCGAAACGGCCCAGCTGACGCTCTCCGTCGCCACCACCGGCTCCGCCCCCATCGAGGAGCCCGTCACCGTCACGTACGCCACGAAGGGCGGCACGGGGGTGGCCGGGAAGGACTACACCCCGGTCACCGGCAGCCACACCTTCCCCGCGGGCACCGCCTCCGGCACCACGCACCAGGTGACGGTCCGCACGGCGAAGGCGTCGAAGCCGGCCGAGGCGAGGACGATCCCTCTGGAACTGACCGTCACCGGCGCGAAGGCCCCCGCGGAGAACCCGCAGGTCGTCATCGACGCCCACGGACTCCCGTACCAGAACGCGAAGTTGCCTGTGAAGCAGCGGGTGGCGGACCTGTTGGCGCGGATGTCACCGGCCGAGAAGGCCGGCCAGATGACCCAGGCCGAGCGCAACGCGCTCCGCACCCCGGGCGACATCGCCGCCTACGACCTCGGCTCACTGCTCTCCGGCGGCGGCTCGGTCCCCACCCCCAACACGGCAGCGGCCTGGGCCAAGATGGTCGACGCCTATCAACTGCGCGCGCAGGCCACCCGTTTCCAGATCCCGCTGATCTACGGTGTGGACGCGGTGCACGGGCACAACAACGTCGTCGGCGCGACGATCATGCCGCACAACATCGGCCTCGGCGCGGGCCGCGACCCGAAGAGCGCCGAGAAGACGGGCGCGGTCACCGCGAAGGAAGTCCGCGCCACCGGCGTCCCGTGGGACTTCGCCCCCTGTGTCTGCGTCACCCGCGACGAACGCTGGGGCCGGTCCTACGAGGCCTTCGGCGAGGACCCGGCCCTGGTCGAGGCCATGGAGACGGTCATCCAGGGCATGCAGGGCAGCCCGTCCGGCAAGGATCTGCACCGCAACGACAAGGTCCTCGGCAGCGCCAAGCACTTCGTCGGCGACGGCGGTACGGAGTACGGCTCCGCCACCACCGGCTCGTACACGATCGACCAGGGCATCACCAAGGTCACCCGCGAGGAGCTGGAGGCGGTGCACCTCTCCCCGTTCGCCGAGTCGGTGAAGCGGGGCGTCGGCACGGTCATGCCCTCGTACTCCTCGCTCGACATCCTGGGCGACGGTCAGGGCCCGGTGAAGATGCACGCCAACGCCGAGATGATAAACGGCGTCCTCAAGGACCGGATGGGCTTCGAGGGCTTCGTCATCAGCGACTGGCAGGCGATCGACCAGATCCCCGGCGACTACGCGAGCGATGTGCGGACGTCGGTCAACGCCGGACTCGACATGATCATGGTCCCGACCGCGTACCAGGACTTCACGAAGACGCTGAAGGACGAGGTCGGGGCGGGCCGGATCAGCGAGGCACGGATCGACGACGCGGTCGCCCGCATCCTCACCCAGAAGTTCCGCCTAGGCCTCTTCGAGAAGCCGTACGCGGACACCACCCACCTCGACAAGGTCGGCTCGGCCGAGCACCGCGCGGTGGCCCGTGAGGCGGCGGCGAAGTCGCAGGTGCTCCTGAAGAACGAGGGAGGAGTCCTCCCGCTCAAGCCGAACCAGAAGGTGTACGTCGCCGGGTCCAACGCCGACGACATCGGCAACCAGGCCGGCGGCTGGACCATCAGCTGGCAGGGCTCTTCCGGGAAGACCACCACGGGCACGACGATCCTGGAGGGCATGAAGAAGGCGGCGAAGACCCCGGAGTCCGTGACGTTCTCGCAGGACGCGTCCGCCACCACGGACGGGTACGACGTCGGTGTGGTGGTCGTCGGGGAGACCCCGTACGCCGAAGGCATCGGCGACGTGGGCAACGGCCACGACCTGGAGCTGACGGCCGCGGACAAGGCAGCGGTCGACAAGGTCTGCGCGGCCATGAAGTGCGCGGTCCTGATCGTCTCGGGCCGCCCGCAGCTCATCGGGGACCAGCTGGGGAAGATCAACGCGCTGGTGGCCTCCTGGCTGCCGGGCTCCGAGGGCGACGGCGTGGCCGACGTCATCTACGGCAGGCGTGCCTTCACCGGACAGCTCCCGGTGACCTGGCCGAAGTCGGAGGCGCAGCTTCCCATCAACGTGGGAGATATGACCTACGACCCGCAGTTCCCGTACGGCTGGGGCCTGACCACGCTGAAGAAGCCCCCGGCCGGCGGCGAGCTCACCCTCGCGGCCCTGGCGGTGGCCGCCCAGGTCGCCGAGAAGGCGCACCTGGGGAAGACCTCGGCGGGCAAGGCGATCGTGGACCAGGCCCGGCTGCTGGTCCAGCAGAAGATCGGCGGAAAGTTCACCCAGGCGGTGTCCAGGCCGTTCGCGGAGGCGGACCACCTGCTGCTCACCGGTGACCTGACCGGAGCGGTGGCCAAGCTGCGCACGGCCTACCGAGCCGCGTAGCAGAGCGGTGCTCCAGACGGGCGACGGCGTTCGTCGCCCGTCTGGAGTAGCGTGAAGTATGAGGAAAAGGCTCTTCCCCGCGCTGCTGGCGGGCCTGCTGCTCATCATCGCAGCGGCGGCTCTCGCCCTGACCTCCCCCGCGTCGGCTGCGCCCGCCGCGCCCGCCGCGCCCGCCGCGACCATCCAGGACGCCGCCCAGGCCCTGCGCGACGACCCGGTGTACGTGGACCCGGGCGCCCGCGATCAGCTCTCCGTCGCTGACGAGAAGGCCCTGGAGAACAAGATCACGGACGCCGACAAGCCGGTGTTCGTGGCCGTCCTCCCCGATACCCCGGCCTTCCCCGAGGAAGGCCTCCTCCAGACCCTGCGCAGCGACACCGGCATCACCGGCGTCTACGCGATACGGCTCGGCGACGGCTTCGACGCGGGCGCGGACCCGCAGGTCATGCCGACCCGCGCGGTCGACAACCTCACCGCATCGGTGGAGAACCCGGCCACCGCCACCGACGCGACCTCCCAGCTCAACGCCTTCGTCGACCGCGCCGTCGAACAGGCCCGGGGCACCGCCCCCGCCTCCTGGTCCGGCGGCGGAGGCGCGGCGGACGAGCCCGGAGCCCCGGTCGGCGGCCTGATCACGCTCGGCGTGCTGGTCGCGGCGGGCGGCGCGGGCGCGTACGCGATCTCCCGCCGCAACAAGCGCCGCACGGAGGAAGAGGAGCGCATCGCGCTCGACAAGCTCCGGGTCGTCGTCGACGAGGACATCACCGCGTACGGCGAAACCCTGGAACGCCTGGACTTCCACCCCGCCGAACCGGGCGCGGACGACACCATGCGCGGCGACTACGAACGCGCCCTGGACTCCTACGAGAGCGCCAAGACGAAGATGGACAAGGCCACCCACCCCTCGGACGTCCGCGGAGTCACCCAGTCCCTGGAGGACGGCCGCTACTCCCTCGCGGTCCTGGAGGCCCGCCGCACCGGCGCGGAGATACCGGCCCGCCTCCCGCCGTGCTTCTTCGACCCGCGCCACGGCCCCGCGGTCACGGAGGTCCTGTGGACCCCGTCCGGCGGCGCGGCCCGCGAGGTCCCGGTCTGCGGCGCGGACGAGATCCGGCTCAGCCGGGGCGAGGACCCGATGAGCCGCACGGTCGACGTGGGCGACGGCAACCGCCGCCCGTACTGGGAGGCGGGCCCGGCGTACGGCCCCTGGGCCGGCGGCTACTTCGGCGGCGGCCTGCTCCCCGGCCTCCTGGTCGGCACCATGCTCGGCTCGATGCTCGCCACCCCGGCGTACGCCTCCGAGTACGGCGGCGGTGATTTCGGCGGCGGCGCGGGCGGCGAATGGGGCGGCGGCGACTTCTCCGGCTCCGACTTCGACTCCTCGGGCTTCGGCGGCGGTGGCTTCGGCGACGGCGGAGGCTTCGGGGGCGGCGGGTTCGACGGCGGCGGCTTCTGAGGCCCGCCCGCGCGTGGGGACCCGTGCGGACCGTGGGCCGAAAACGGGCGTGCCCTTTCCGAGGGACGAACCGTTGAACCCGGCATGAAGAAGCGAAGCGTACTTGCCGTTGTCACTCTCGCCGCCGGAGCGGTCATCGCCGCGATCAGCCCGCCCCCGGGAGGCGGCGACACCGCGCACGCCGCCGAACCGCCCGTCAGCCTCGGCGCGCTGGACGACGTCGGCGACCTCGGCAAGCTGGTCGACGGCGCGGCGGGGGCGACCACCTCCACCGCCGGCACGGTCACCAGCACCGTGGAGGACGCCCGGTTCAGCTGAGGCGACACGCACAGGAACGGCCCACCGGGAAGCCCCGGTGGGCCGTTCCTGCGTCCGAACCGTCACCCGTCACCCGTCACCCGTCGCGGTCAGGCCAGAAAGTCGACCCGTGGGCAGGAGCCCTCTCCGGCGGCGGCCCGGTAGACGGGCCAGGCCAGGGCCAGATCCTGCCAGGGCAGCCCGACGGGCGCGTAGACGGTGATCTGGTCGCTCGTCTCGCGCCCGGACCGCTCCCCGCCGAGCACCTGCCCGAGGGTGGCGTGAGCCGCGTCGGCGTCCAGCCCGCTGTTGCCGAGAGCGCCCATGGAGACGGCGAGTCGGAGATCGTCGACCACGGTGCGGGCCCGTCGCAGGGCGTCGGCGGAGAGTTCGACCTTGCCGGGTTCATCGGCGCCGAGCGTGGTGACGTGCAGGCCCGGGAGCAGATCAGCGGCGTAGAGCAGAGGGCTGCGTGACCAGGTCGCGAGGACGACGATGTCCCCGCGTGCGGCGGCGTGCCGTGGCTCGGTGACCGTCTCGACCGGAATCCCCAGGAGCTGTTCGTGCTCGGCGGCGAACGCGGCCGCCCGCGCGGGATCGGTGTCGCACACGGTCAGCCGGGACACCGTGCGCAGTCGGACGAGCCCCCGCAGCACCATGCGGGCCTGGGCCCCCGCGCCGACGACGCTCACCGATTCGGCATGCGCGTCGGCGAGGACGTGGGTCGCCACAGCCGCGGCCAGTCCGGTGCGCCAAGCGGTGACCGAGGCCGAGTCCAGTACGGCCAGCAACTCCCCGTCCGCCAGGTCGTGCAGACAGACGAGGCCCCGCAGCGCGGGAACCGCATCGGGAAACTTCGCGTTGACCTTCACCGTGTAGGCCGGGATGCCGTCGATCAACCCGGGCAGAAGCGCTGTCGCCGTACCCGGGCCGGGAAGATCCGTGCGTACCCGCAACGGCCGGACGTCCGGAGCGGGCGCGGTGAAGCCTGCGCGAAGCCCGTTCATCACGGTGTCGGGGTCGAGCAGGTCGGTGATCTGGGAACGGGTCAGCAGGAGAGTCACCCGGCCACCTTCGCTCATGACACAGGTTTACGGCCATGGGGCATATGCAATGCCTTATTGGTCCAGACCTATTGTGCGGGCGTGTCCGGCTCGCTAGCTTTCTCCTGGCGGCGCGCGCTGTTCGGATCGGCTCGACTCATTCATTCACTGACGCACAGTCATGTGCGTTGACTGAAAACGGAGTTACCGACATGCGCAGACGTATTGCCGCTCTCGCGGTGACCGTGGCGACCGCCGGAGCGATGCTCCTCGGCACCGCCTCGACCGCCTCCGCCACGGGCCCCGGCTTCTGGCTCCGCAGCCACCACGCCAGCCTGGCGGAGTGCCAGGCGGTGGGGAACGCCGGCGCCGACAACGCCCTGTGGAGCCGCGTCTTCATCTGCAACCCGTTCGCGGGCAAGCCGGGCGTGTACGAGCTGTGGGTGCGCTACTGAGGTAGCGGGCGGACAGCGAACCGCCCCGGCCGCGGCGGCGGCCGGGGCGGTGCCGGGCGCTCAGAGGGCGGCGCTGCTGCCGTGGACGAAGGCGCTCCAGGCGGCGGGCTCGACGGTGAGGACGGGACCGTCGGTCACCTTGGAGTCGCGGATGTGGACGGCGGCGGGGTGGGCGGCGACTTCGACGCAGGCTCCGCCGTCACCGTTGCTGTAGCTGGACTTGAACCAGTGGAGGGCCGTCGGACCGGGGGCGGGGTGTGCTGCGCGGGACATGTCTCTCCAAGCAGTGCGTCAAGCAGTGCGTCCAGTAGCCGGGTGCTCTCCGCGACGGTGAGCGCCTGGGAACGCAGCATCCCATACCTCTGCATAAGAGCGCTGACGTCGGCGGGTTCGTCGTACAGCTCTCCACGCAGCTGGCCGTCGACGTAGGCGAGCCCGTCGTGTTCGGGCGTCTCCAGCAGGATGAGCGGCCCTGAGAGCCCGGCGTGCCGGGGGGTGTTGCGGGGCATGATCTGAATGGTGACGAACGGCAGATCCATGCAGCGCCGCAGATGAAGAAGCTGCTCCCGCATCACGTCGGGATCGCCCATCTCGGTGTGCAGGATGCTCTCCTCCAGGATGAAGTGGAGGATCGGCCGGGGCTTGCGCTCCAGGATCTTCTGGCGGCCGAGCCGGTCCGTCACCCGCTTCTCAATCTCCTCCTCTTCGATCGGTGGGTAGGCGCAGCCGAAGATGAAGCGCGCGTACGCCTCGGTCTGCAGCAGCCCCGGAACGAGCTGGGTCTCGTACCAGAGCAGGCTCGCCGCGTTCTGCTCGTACTGGACGAAGTCCTTGACCAGCGCCTGATAGCGCTCCTTCCGCGGGATCCGCTCCACCGCGACCCGTAACGCGCCCTTGGTTTCCAGTAGTTCATCGAGCTGGATGGCCAGGTCCAGCTGAAGAGCCCGACGCCCCTGCTCGATCGAAGCGATGGTGTCCTCGCCCACCCCGAGCTGCTCGGCGAGGGCGGCCTGTGTCAGCCCGGCGAGTTTGCGGAAGTGGCGCAGCTGCGCCCCGACCAATTGCCACGAAGTAACTCGCCTGATGCCGCTCTGCTTTCCCGGTTGCATGACCTGGCTCTCCCCGTTCCGGTCCCGCTGTCAACCCGTCAGAACCCGTACAAAACCTTTTGTACGTGTCTCCGCTCTGCTGAAGCCTAGTTACACCGTGTGAGCGTGGAAGCATGAACGAGACAACTCAACTCCCGCACTGCCGCGCCGCCTTCTACTGCCGTGAGCGCAGGTCGATCCCGGTCGTACGGAAGTTCACCCGCAAGGCTCTGGTCGAGTGGGAGTGTGAAGCGCGCGCCGACGATGTGCTGCTCTGCGTAACCGAGCTGGCGACCAACGCCCTCCGTCACGGTGTGCCGCCGGGGCGTGGCTTCAAGGTCCACATCTACCTGGAGCGGGTCGAGAACATGATCCGTGTCGAGCTGCACGACAGCGGCGACGGCGAGGTGCGGCCGGCGGACGGGGTGCCGGGGGCCGACGAGGAGGGCGGGCGCGGGCTGCTGCTGGTCGCGGCGGTGGCGGACAAATGGGGGGTGGCCGAGCGGAACCCCGGCAAGGTCGTGTGGTGCGAGTTCAGCATTGAGTGACTTGCTGTTCCGGCAAGGATGTTTGTCGTTTCGGCCGCACGGGCGCACTCTCGTCATCGAGCGGAGGCGGGCCGATGTGATCCGCAGCCGCGTGACGAAGGAGGAGCGACATGAAGCAGCAGCGGTACGACGTGGTGATCGTGGGCGGCGGGGCGGCCGGCCTCAGCGGGGCGCTGACCCTGGCGCGGGCTCGGCGCTCGGTCCTGGTGATCGACGCGGGCGAGCCCCGTAACGCGCCCGCCTCGCACGTGCACAACTACCTCGGCCGCGAGTCGACCCCGCCCGGCGAGCTGCTGGCGATCGGACGCGGCGAGGCGGCCGGGTACGGGGCGGAGATCGTCGAGGGCCGGGTGGCCTCGGCCGAGCGGCTGCCGGGGGAGGGGGCGCGGGGCTTCCGGGTGGTGACGGAGGACGGCCGGAGCGTAGAAGCGCGGCGGCTGCTGGTGACGACGGGGCTCGTCGACGAACTGCCGCCCGTGCCCGGCCTGGCGGAGCGCTGGGGACGGGAGGTGCTGCACTGCCCGTACTGCCACGGCCGCGAGGTGGCGGACCGCCCGATCGGCGTGCTGGCCACCGGCCCCCTCGCCGTACATCAGGCGCTGATGTGGCGGCAGTGGAGCGAGGACGTGACCCTCTTCCTCCACACGGGTCCCGAGCCGTCGGGGGAGGAGTACGAGCAGCTGGCGGCCCGTGGCGTCGCGGTCGTGGACGGTGAGGTGGTGGGCCTGGAGGTCGCGGACGACCGGTTCACCGGCGTACGGCTGGCCGGCGGCCGGGTCATCCCGCGCGAGGCGCTGGTGGTCCAGGCCCGCTTCACCGCCCGCTCGGCCGTACTCGAATCGCTGGGCCTGGTCCCGGTCGCGCAGGAGATGGGCGGTGAGGTGATCGGCTCGTACATCCCCACCGACCCGACCGGCGCGACGGAGGTCCCCGGCGTCTGGGCGGCGGGCAACGTCACCCGCCTCACCGAACAGGTCATCGGCGCCGCCGCGGCGGGCCTCATGGCGGCGGGCGCGGTCAACGGCGACCTGATCGCGGAGGACACCCGTGACGCGGTGGAGGCCCGGCGGCGCGGCTGATCGGGCAACGTGACGAGTTACGAGAACAGGGCGGAGAGGAGGTCGCCCGTCCACCCGAAGAACTTGTGTATCAGCACCGCCACCAACACGAAGATCCCGATGATCACCACGGTGACCCAGGAGCAACCGCCCCCGTCCCCGGCATCGGGCTCGTCCCGCCCGCCCAGCTCGGCATCGAACAGATCCACGGCTTGCTCCCGTCCCACCCCATCACCGAAGCCCGGTGACCGGAGCCCCCCGGCTCCGTGGGGTGAAGAATCGCACGGTCGGGGCCGGTCGGCGGAGGCGGTGCCGTACTCAGCGAGGTGGGGGAAAGTACTCAGTCGGCGAGGCCGCCGCCGGCTCGCACCCCTCGCCCCCCCCCGCATGTGCCCTCGCCCGTTCCCGTCCGGCGTAACGCAGGCAGGCGGATGACGGAGCCCCGGAGTGACGCCCGGGGCCCGCCCGGGGTTCTGGGCGCGGGCTTCCTCGGCGAGTGCATTTGTTCTTGTTTGCCTACATTGGCAGAGGGTCAGTAGGGCAGCCGTAGTAGGAGCCATCGCCGACGCGTCTGCGGAAGACAAACAAGAGGAAACGACGACATGACCGACACCTCGCGCAAGCCGACCACCTCCGACTCCGGAGCCCCGGTGGAGAGCGACGAGCATTCGCTCACCGTCGGCCCGGGCGGGCCGATTCTGCTCCAGGACTCCTATCTGATCGAGCAGATGGCCCAGTTCAACCGCGAACGCATCCCCGAACGCCAGCCGCATGCCAAGGGCAGCGGCGCGTTCGGGAAGTTCGAGGTGACCGCGGACGTCTCCGCGTACACGAAGGCCGCGCTGTTCCAGCCGGGCGTCACCACCGACCTGGTCATCCGCTTCTCCACCGTCGCCGGGGAGCGGGGCAGTCCGGACACCTGGCGGGACCCGCGCGGCTTCGCGGTGAAGTTCTACACCAGCGAAGGCAACTACGACATGGTGGGCAACAACACCCCCGTGTTCTTCGTGAAGGACCCGATGAAGTTCCAGCACTTCATCCGGTCCCAGAAACGCCGGGCGGACAACAACCTCCGCGACCACGACATGCAGTGGGACTTCTGGACGCTCTCGCCGGAGTCGGCCCACCAGGTCACCTGGCTGATGGGCGACCGGGGCATCCCGCGTACCTGGCGCCACATGAACGGCTACACCTCGCACACGTACATGTGGATCAACGAGGCGGGCCAGCGGTTCTGGGTGAAGTACCACTTCAAGACCGACCAGGGCGTCGAGACGTTCACGCAGGACGAGGCCGACCAGATGGCCTCCGCGGACACCGACTACCACACGCGTGATCTCTTCGAGCACATCCGCGACGGGGAGTACCCGAGCTGGACGCTGAAGGTCCAGGTCATGCCGTACGAGGAAGCGAAGGACTACCGGTTCAACCCGTTCGACCTGACCAAGGTGTGGCCGCACGGCGACTACCCGCTGATCGAGGTCGGCCGGATGACGCTGAACCGCAACCCCACGGACAACCACGCCGAGATCGAGCAGGCGGCCTTCCAGCCGAACAACTTCGTCCCCGGTATCGGCCCGAGCCCGGACCGGATGCTGCTGGGCCGGCTGTTCAGCTACGCCGACGCGCACCGCCACCGCATCGGCGGCAACTACCAGCAGCTGCCGGTGAACGCCCCCGTCGCCCCGGTGCACACGTACTCGAAGGACGGGGCGATGGCGTACCGCAAGACCAGCGACCCGGTCTACGCCCCGAACTCCAAGGGCGGCCCGGAGGCGGACACGGCACGCTACGGCACCCCGCCGAGCTGGTACGCCGACGGTGACATCACCCGTGCGGCCTACGTCGACCACGCCGAGGACGACGACTGGGGCCAGGCGGGCACGATGGTCCGCGAGGTCCTGGACGACGCGGCGCGGGACCGGCTGGTGGACAACGTCGTGGGCCACCTCCTCAACGGGGTGACCGAGCCGATCCTCCAGCGGGCGTTCCAGTACTGGTCGAACGTCGACGCCACGCTCGGCAAGCGCATCGAGCAGGGCGTACGGGCGAAGGCTGGCGAGAAGGACCCGAAGGCGGGGGAGCAGGGCAACCCGGCGCGCTCGTCGATGCAGCGCAAGGCCTGAAACCCCTGGGCCGCTGCCCGCTTCCGGGCCGTACGACATGCAGGCCCTCACCCGTCGGCCGACGGGTGAGGGCCTGCGGCGCGTTCCTCGTTCGGTCGCCCGCGTACCGGGGGCCGGAGGAGGCCGTTTCGGTCGCCGGTTCTAGGCTGGCCGCGATCCCAGGGGGGGCGACGATGCAGCGATACGACTGGTACGGCGGCGAGGCGTCCGAGTGGAACCCGGACGCCGAGGCCGAGGCGCTCAAGGCGAAGGTGCACGCCGGTATCGCGGGAGGCTGCGGGCTGACGGTGCTGCTGGCGGTCGTGGCGGGCGCGATCCTGCTGGGCGTGGTGGTGGCGGCGGTCTGGGCCTGGGTGTCCAGCCGCCACTGATCCGGGCGGGCGGGGATTCCGTGGCACGCGCCACCGCCGCCCGGTCCTTCTCAGTGCTGGACCAGGCCGCCGACCGGGACGGGGCCCACGTGCCCCGAGGGCGGAAGCGTCCGCGCGAGGTCGATCCCGATGTCCACCAGCGACGACCGGCGCAGGCGGGCGACGTCGGGCAGTGGGGTCCACACCGACTCGGCGGTGTCGCCGTTCGGTTCGGGGCGGAGCCGGCCGCCGGTGACGCGGACGCGGTAGAAGACGCCGACGTTCTGCAGCCCGGGCGCACCGGGCCGGCGGCGCTCGCCCGCCGGAATCACCCGTGAGTCCACGCCGAGCAGGCGCTCGACCACGGCCTCCAGGCCGGTCTCCTCGGCGACTTCCCGGATCACGGCGTCGAACGGGTCCTCCGCGTGCTCGACCCCGCCGCCCGGGAGGGTCCACGTCCGCTCGCCGCCCGGCTCCACGGCCTGGGCGAGCAGCACCCGTCCGTCCTCGATGCACACCGCGTACGCGGCCAGTCGCCGATCCATCCGGCGAGGCTATACGCGGGGCGCGGAGACCCGGCACCCCGCTCATCGCTCAAGATCATCAACGTGCAGAATGACCTGTATGTCGATAACGAACACGCCGCAGGCGGCCACGCTCGACGATGCCGCCTCGATCAGCCGGACCCTGGCCCGAGCCTTCGCCGACGACCCGATGATGGAGTGGTTCTTCCCCGGCGGGGCCTCGCGCGAGCCCGACCTGGTCCGGTACTTCACCACGATCTTCACCCGGCAGTACGGCCGCCACGGGGTGTGTGAGCGCACCGCGTCGGCGGCCGCGTTCTGGGTGGCGCCGGAGGGGCAGGAGAAGACCGTTCCCGACGCGGAGACGGTCGCGGAGCTGGAGCAGATCCTCGGCGACCGGGCGCCGCTGTTCCGGGAAGCGGTCGCGGCGGCCGCCGAGCAGGGCCCCAAGGAGCCGCACTGGTACCTCGCGGTCGTCGGCGCGGACCCGGCCGCCCGGGGCCAGGGGCACGGGGCGGCGCTGCTGCGTTCCGGACTGGCCAAGGCCGACGCGGCGGGCCTGCCGGTCTACCTGGAGTCCTCCAAGCCGGACAACCTGCCGTTCTACGAGCACTTCGGCTTTACCGTGCTCGGCGAGGCGCGACTGCCGGGAGGTGGGCCGCTGTTGTGGGTCATGCGGCGCGAGCCGCGGGCCGTCGACGCTTCGTAGAGGGGCACGGCACCGACGTTCGGCCGTCATGTGCACTCATGTGCACCAGGCCTCGGCGACTCCCGGTGCGTACGCGCGCAGAAAGTTCTCGATGTGCGTACGTCGTTCCTCGACCTTTCCGGAGTCCTCCACCTTTCCGGTGCGGATTTCCAGGGCCACATGGTCGAACTTTCCGGACCTGGTCTCCGGCATCTCGTACTGAGGCTGGTGCGGCTTAGGCAGGCAGGCCATCCAGGCGACGGCTCCGTCATCGCCCACCGCCGCACTGCTGACACCTCGGCCGAGCGAAATCCGTTGCAGGTCGGTGTACTTGTCGGCGGCCTCTCGCGCGATGTCGAGCTCTCCGGTCTGACGGGAGAAGGAGACCGACAGATCGACGCCTTTGTCTACCACCACACCACAATTGACATGCTCGCCGGAGCGCTGCCGTATCTCTCGGAAGGACTCCTTGACGGACTTTCCGGGAGGTAGCAGCGGCTTCATGTTCAATGGCCGGACATCGATGCCGCAGAGCTTCTCGGGAATCGAGTGGTCGTATTCTGTCTGCTCGCCGGAACAGCCGAAGAGCAGGACAGAAGCCGCTCCGAACGCTGCGAGTTTCAAGTAGCGCACTATGATCTCTCGCTCCCCCGTCGGCCCGTCGGCCCGCCGATGCTCGGCCATTTTAGCGCCGTGATCATGCAGCCACCGATCGCTGTGCGGGCCACCACCATGGGAAGGAAACGTTTCTTTCGAGAGGTGCTGGTCAGGGCCGCTGGTCAGAGGTACTGGTCAGCGGTGCTGGTCACCGGCGGTTGGTCCTGCGGCGCGGCCGGGTGGTGGGGGAGTGGGATGGAGAATGGTTTCTCCTCGCCTCGCGCGTGCTCGTCCGACGAACGGCGGGCGTCGGTCCAGATAGCCTCCAGTCCGAGGGTGCGGTGCATGTCCCGGCTCCTCCACGGCTGCCAGGAGTCGGTCGACTCATGGGGGTGGCCGTACGCCGGTGTCCCCGGCAGGGTGTCGCGCTCGATGCCGTCGAGTCGCCGCTCGAAGTCCGCCTGGAGGCGGTTCATCGTGGCGAGGAAGTCCCTGAGCAGGATGTGTTCTTCATTCATGGGGCGCTGCATTCCTCCGCATTCCTCCGCGAGACTTCTGCTGTCACATCCCGACAACGACATGGCCGGGGCGAGGGAACGTGGCGTTCGGGTGAGCGCCCGGAGGTGTGCCACGGCGCGCGGATGCGGGGCGCGAGCCGCCGACGGCTGCGGTCCTAGGACGAGCGGCCGATGCGCGCATGATCGTTTCCTCTCTAGGATCCGTGGACGGGCGGCCGGTCGTCGAAGACCGGCCGGTCCACGGAGACAAGGAGGTTGCGCGATGCCGGCAGACGCCACGGCTCATGTGCGCATCGCCCGCCCGTCCCGCGACCTCGCGGCGGCGGAACGCTTCTGGGTCGCGGGGCTCGGCCTCGACATCCAGTACCGCCACGAGGCGGACGGCACGCCCGGCCGCCACTCGCTGCTCATGGTCGGCTGGCCCGGCGCCGCCTGGCACCTGGAGCTCGTCCACGACCCGGCGGCCCCCGTGGAACCGCGCCCGACGCCCGAGGACCTGCTGGTGGTCTACCTAGGCGAAGAGGTGCCGGACGCCCTCGTGGAGCGGCTCGAACAGCACGGCGGCACGAGGGTGCCCGCGCACAATCCGTACTGGGGCACCTGGGGCGTCACGCTCCAGGACCCGGACGGCTACCTGCTGGTGCTGTCCACCCGGACGTGGTCATGACCGGCCTGCCGAGGGCGATCCGAGGGCGATGCGCGCCCGCCCCGCCTCGGGTGCCGTGCGGGCGTCGCGGGTAGGTGAAGCTCCCGGTGGGCCGGGTCGGTGATCTCGGTCGAGACCCCGTCCACCAGGAGCTACGTCGTCAACTGCGTCAGCTACGTCAGGCGCGGGCGCTGTACCAGGACGTGCACCCGTAGCTCTTCTTCCCCTTCATGACACATCCGCGCACCAGAAGTTTCGAATTCTCCTTGAGATTCTTCGTCTTCTGCTTACTGGCGGGAGCCTTCTTCCCCGCGGTGCTGATGTCGATGACGATCTTGCCGGTGGACACCTGCTTCACCTGGCCGCGAATGGCATATCCGTCGCTGACGAAATCGTTCAGGTACAGCGTGTCTCCGAGATGGCTGCCCGGCGCGAGGTCGTTGGACCAGAACACGGTCCCGATGTCCTCGATGCCGTGATAGAGCCTGAGGAGCCGGTCGTTCTTGTCCTTGAGGCTTTCGCTCTTCCACGTGAGTTTGGGAGCCGCGTGCGCGGTGGGGGCGGTGAGGGCGAAGCCCGACAGCGCTGCAACGACCACGGCCGTTACGGCCGTGGCGCGTCGGGTGGCCTTCATCTTCCGCATGCTGTTCCTCTCGTGCGTCGGATAGAACTCACCCCCGCGCCGAGGCAGTGCGATGTGGCGGTGCAAGTCCTTTGCGGCACAGGGGTGTTGCGTGCGAGTTTGCCAAAACTTTACGCACGGGGCAACGGCGACATGCCGCACCGGTCCACCTGGCCGCGACCGAGGCCCTCACTGTCCGTCGAGCGGGGCCCCCGCCCACGTCTCCGGCGCCCATACCCCCGACCGCTTCAGCGACGCCGGGCAGTGGCGGAAGATCTCGTCGATCTCGACGACCAGGGCGAGCTTCGGGCGCTGGCCCTTCAGTGTCATCGCGTCGAAGAACGGGGCGTCCGTGAGGATGCGGGCCCGCCCGTTGATGCGCAGGACGTCCATCGCGCCGGGTATCAGATAGAGCAGGCCCACGCGCGGGTTCGCCAGGATGTTGTGGAAGCTGTCCGCGCGGCGGTTGCCCGGGCGGTCGGGCAGGGCGATGGTGCCCGGGTCCAGGACATGGGTGAAGCCGGGGGTGTCGCCGCGCGGGGTGGCGTCGCAGTCGCCGGTCGCGTCGGACGTGGCCATGACGCACAGCGGGGAGCGGGCCAGCAGGGCCAGGTCGTCGTCGGTGAGCCGGTCGTGGACCTTGTCGATGACGATCGGGTGCGGGGTGCCCAGCAGCTCGCGCAGTTCGTCCGCCGAGCCCAGGGGCACGGCCCCGGCCAGCGGACCGGTGGCGGGGGTGGTGGTGTCGGCGTCGGGGGCGGCGTACGACAAGGGAGGGGCTCCGAACTGATGGGGGTGCGGCAGCGCACGGTCGAACAGGCGCTGTTAGGGTGACCTTACTTTGGGCCCCCTTGTGTTCCCCGTCCGGGGGCGACCGGTCGACGAGGGCGTCTCCCGTGCGCCCAGGGGTGCCCCCGGCGCCGACGAACCAGCGTGAGGAACCAGAACAGTGCACCACCGCATTCCGGCTGCCCCGGCGGCCGGGTCGTGAGCGGCTCGGCCCTCCTGGCGAAGCAGAGGCCGCCGGGCGGCGGCAAGGAGACGCGGCGCAAGCGCAGCCGGCCCGTGCTCGCCCTCGGGCTCCTCGCCGCCCTCGCCGTGCTGTTCCTCACCGTGGTCGCCAGCCTCGCCATCGGCTCGGGCGACGTGCCCTTCCGGGACGTCGTCGACGGGGTCCTCGACCCGGACGTCTCCGTCAAGGGGCAGCTCATCGTCCAGGAGGTCCGCATCCCGCGCACCGTCGCGGGGCTGCTGGCGGGTGTCGCACTCGGCCTCGCGGGCACGGTGATGCAGGGCGTCGCCCGTAACCCGCTCGCCGACCCCCAGCTCCTCGGCATCAACGCCGGCGCGTCCGTCGCCGTCGTGTGCTCGATCACCCTGCTCGGGTTCACCGTCGCCACCCAGTTCATCTGGTTCGGCTTCCTCGGCGCGCTGCTCGCCGCCCTCCTCGTGTACGGGGTCGGATCGCTCGGGCGGGAAGGCGCGACCCCGGTGAAACTGGCCCTGGCGGGAGCCGCGACCGCCGCCGTCCTCACCTCGGTGACCAGCGCGATCCTGCTCCAGGACCGGGGCAGCTACGACCAGTTCCGGTTCTGGCAGCTCGGCGCGCTGAACGCCCGCGGCTCCGAGGTGCTCTGGCAGGTCTCGCCGTTCATCGCGGTCGGCGTCGTCCTCGCCCTGGCCCTCGGACCGCAGCTCAACGCCCTCTCCCTCGGCGACGACCTGGCCCGCGGCCTCGGCCAGCGGGTCGGGGCCATCCGGATGGTGTCCGCCCTCGCCGTGGTGATCCTCTGCGGGGCCGCCACTGTCGTCGCCGGGCCCATCGGCTTCGTCGGGCTCGCCGTACCGCACGCCGCCCGCCTCATCACCGGACCCGACTACCGCTGGGTGCTCCCGTACAGCATGGTGCTCGCCCCGGTCATGCTCCTCGTCGCCGACATCGTCGGCCGGGTCATCGCCCGCCCCGGTGAGGTGCAGGTCGGTGTGATCACCGCTGCCATCGGCTGCATCCCGTTCATCTGGCTGGTCCGGCGCAGGAAGCTGGTGGAGCTGTGACCGCGCCCCGCCCCGACGGTGCTGGACCCGCGTCCGCGCCCCGCCCCGACAGTCCGGTGCCCGGCAGTCCGGTGCCCGCCGGCCCGGTGACCGGGTCCCGGCTCAAGGGGACCGGGTCCGCGTCCGACGCCCGGCTCGCCGACGCCGTACGCCAGGTCGCCGCCGTACGCGGCCGGAGCCTGCGCCGCTCCGTCCTCGTCGGCGCCGGCCTGCTGGCCGCCGTGATCGTCATGTTCGGCGTCTCGCTCAGCTTCGGCGACATGGTGACGCCGATCGACAAGGTCGTGGCCACCCTGTTCGGCGGTGGCGACGGCGGATCCCGGTTCGTCGTCCTGGACCTGCGGCTGCCCCGGGCCCTCCTCGCGATCCTCGTCGGCACCGCCTTCGGGCTCTCCGGCGCCCTCTTCCAGACCGTGCTGCGCAACCCGCTCGCCAGCCCCGACCTCATCGGCATCAGCGCCGGGGCCAGCGCGGTCGCCGTCACCGCCGCACTGGTCTTCCAGGTCAGCGGACTCGCCCTCTCCGCGAGCGCCCTCACCGGTTCACTGGCCGCCGGAGCGGCCATCTACCTGCTCGCCTGGCGGCAGGGCATCGCAGGCCAGCGGCTGGTCCTCGTCGGCATCGGCGTCGGCCTGGGGCTCTCCAGCATCGTCTGGTACGTGATGGCCCGCTCCGAGGTCGCCGACGCGCAGGAGGCGTACCGCTGGCTCGCGGGCAGCCTCAACGGCCGCTCCTGGGAGCAGGTGTGGCCGCTGCTCATCGCCGTCGGCGTCCTCGCCCCGCTGACCGTCCTCGCCGCCCACGCGCTGCGCCCCCTCCAGCTCGGGGACGACGCCGCCGCCGGGCTCGGCGCGAAGGTCGAGGGCGGCCGGCTCGCGCTGCTGGGCTGTGCGACCGCGCTCGCCGGGGTCGCGACCGCCGCCGCCGGACCCGTCGGGTTCGTGGCGTTCGTCGCCGCCCCGATCGCCCGCCGCCTGGTCCCGGGCCGGGGCGCGGCCCTGCCGCAGGCGGCCCTGACCGGGGCGCTGCTGGTCCTGGTCGCCGACTTCGCGGCGCAGCAACTGTTCCCGGTGCAGCTACCGGTGGGCGTGGTCACCAGCATCATCGGCGCCCCGTATCTGCTCCTGCTCCTGGCCCGCGCCAACCGCGTGGGCAGCGGGGGCTGACATGGAGAAGCAGATGGTTCAGAAGGACGACGAAAGGCGTGGCCCTGTCGTGGCCGATCACACTCTGGAAGCCCGGGACGTCCGGCTCGGCTACGGCGAACGCGAGATCGTCCCCGGTCTGAGCGTGGCCGTGCCGCCCGGGAAGATCACGGTCATCGTGGGCCCCAACGCCTGCGGGAAGTCGACCCTGCTGCGGGCGATGGCCCGGCTGCTGGCCCCCTCCGCCGGGGCGGTGCTGCTGGACGGCCGGTCCATCCAGGAGATGCCGACCAAGGAGGTCGCCTCCGTGCTCGGCATCCTGCCGCAGAGCCCCACCGCCCCGGAGGGCATCACCGTCTCCGACCTGGTCGGGCGCGGGCGCTACCCGCACCAGGGCTGGTTCCGCCGCTGGAGCGCCGAGGACGACGAGGCGGTCGCGCGGGCGCTGCTGTCGACGGACGTCCTCGAACTCGCCGACCGTTCCGTGGACGAGCTGTCGGGCGGTCAGCGCCAGCGGGTGTGGATCGCGATGGCACTGGCCCAGCGCACGGACATCCTGCTGCTCGACGAGCCGACGACCTTCCTGGACGCCAGCCACCAGCTGGACGTCCTGGACCTGCTCACCGACCTCAACCGCGAGCGGGGCGTCACCATGGTCGCCGTGCTGCACGACCTGAACCTGGCCTGCCGGTACGCGGACCACATGATCGCGATGAAGGCGGGGCGGATCGTCGCGGAGGGGCGGCCGGTCGACATCGTGACGGAGGAGCTGGTCGGCGAGGTCTTCGGCATGCGCTGCTCGGTGATCGAGGACCCGGCGTCGGCCACCCCGATGGTCGTGCCGCTGGGCCGCCACCATGTGAAGGACCCGGCCGCCTGAGCCGCGTACGTACGGGGGAGCAGCCCTTCGGGTCAACCCGATGGCACCGTTGTCATTAGGTGAGGCTAACCTAAAGGGTATGAACGCTTCCGCTCCTCGCGCCCGGCGCCCCCGCCGCACCACCGTCCTCGCGGCCGGTGCCGTCGCCGCTCTGCTCGTCGGCCTCTCGGCCTGTGGCTCGTCGGACGACTCCGACAGCTCCGCGTCCTCCTCCGCCTCCGGCGGCGCGTCCGAAGGGGCGTTCCCGGCCAAGGTGGCGACGAAGTTCGGTGAGGTCACCGTCGACAAGCAGCCGAAGCGCATCGTCGCGCTCGGCTGGGGCGACGCCGAGACCGTGCTCGCGCTCGGCGGTCAGCCGGTCGGGGCCAGTGACTGGCTGCCGTTCGGCGGCGAGGGCGTCGGCCCCTGGGCCAAGGGCATGTACGACAAGAAGCCGGAGATCATCGGCACGATGGAGCCGGAGTTCGAGAAGATCGCCTCCCTCCAGCCCGACCTGATCCTGGACACCAAGTCCAGCGGCGACCAGACCCGTTACGACACGCTCAAGAAGATCGCCCCGACCGTGGGCGTGCCCAAGGGCGGCGACCAGTACAAGCTCTCGTGGGAGCAGCAGACCACGATGATCGCCGCCGCCATGGGCGTGCCGGAGAAGGGCAAGGAGCTGATCGCGGAGACCGGCAAGAAGTTCGAGGCCGCCGCGAAGGCCCACCCGGAGTTCAAGGACAAGACCATCACCGTCGGCTCGCGCACCTCGGAGGGCTTCGGCATCTACGTCGGCGGCACCGGACGCATCGACTTCGTCGAGCGGCTCGGCTTCAAGAACAACCCGAAGGCCGAGGCCAAGGCCGGCGAGAGCTTCTCCATCTCGGTCTCCAAGGAGAACCTGGACCTGCTCGACGCCGACCTGACGGTCATGACCCCGATCGGCATCCCGGCCACCGACATCAGCAACGACCCGCTGTACAAGGCCGTCCCGTCGGTGAAGGCGGGCAACGACCTGGTCTTCGACGACCAGGGCATCTCGCAGGCGTTCGCCACGGACTCGGTCCTGTCCGTCTCGTACGCACTGGACAAGGTCGTCCCGCTCTTCGCGGAGAAGGTCGCGAAGTAACAGCACGGGACACCCGCTCCCGGCGAACGCCGGGGCGCAGAGCGGTACACGGAAGGGCGGCACACACGTGCCGCCCTTCTCGCATGCCCGGACTACCCCCCCCGCGTCCGCCCACTTTCCGGCCGGCCATTGACACCGCACCCACCGCCAGAGTCCTATAGTGCTAGGACCCTAGATGAATAGAGGAAATGGTGATCGAGTTCCACCTCGACGCCCGGTCCGGCGTCGCGCCGTACCTGCAACTCGTCCACCAGGTACGCCGGGCCATGCGCCTGGGCCTGCTGTTCGAGGGCGACCGGCTGCCCACGGTCAAGGAGGTCGCGGCCAAGGTGGCGATCAACCCCAACACCGTGCTCAAGGCCTATCGCGAGCTGGAGTACGAGGGGCTGGTCGCCAAGAAGCCCGGTGTCGGCACGTTCGTGTCCAGCACCCTCAGCGATGCCTCGCTGTCCGAGCACGAGCCCCTGCGGCGGGAGCTGGTCCGCTGGCTGGAGCGGGCCCGCAGCGCCGGGCTCGACGAGGAGAGCATCGAGGCGCTGTTCCTGGCCACCTTCCGTACGCACTCCGGGCCCTCATCCACCGAAGAGGAGCAATGACCGCACCATCGACCGCCCTTCTCGAAGCCAGAGGCCTGAGCAAGCGGTACGGCCGCCGCCAGGCCCTCACCGACTGCACACTCAGCGTGCCGCCCGGCCGCGTCGTCGGACTCGTCGGCCCCAACGGAGCCGGAAAGTCCACCCTGTTACAACTGGCCTGCGGGCTGCTCACCCCGACCTCCGGCACCATCGAAGTCCTCGGCGGACGCCCCGCGTCCAGCGCGGCGCAGCTGGCCAGGGTCGGCTTCGTCGCCCAGGACACCCCGACCTACGCCGCTCTCTCCGTCGCCGACCATCTGCGATTGGGGGCGCGGCTCAACCCGACCTGGGACGCGCGTCTGGCGGAAGGGCGGATACGCGACCTCGGACTGGACCCCGGTCAGCGCGTCGGCCGGCTCTCCGGCGGTCAGCGCGCCCAGGTCGCCCTGACCCTGGCCGTGTCCAAACGCCCCGATCTCCTGATCCTGGACGAGCCCGTGGCCGCCCTCGACCCGCTGGCCCGGCGGGAGTTCCTCCAGGGGCTCATGGAGTACGTAGCCGAGCACGGCACCACGGTGATCCTCTCCTCGCACCTGGTCTCCGACCTGGAGCGGGTCTGCGACCACCTCATTTCGCTGGTCGCCTCCCGGGTCCAGATCGCCGGGGACGTGGACGACCTCCTCGGCAGCCACTTCCGGCTCACCACCGCGCGCCGGGACGCGGCGGACCTGCCCGGAGGGATGCACGTCCTCCAGGCCACCCACACCGAACGGCAGAGCACCTTCATCGTGCGGGCGGACACCCCCGGCCAGGATCCCGGCGGGGTCCTGGAACCCCTCGGCCTGGAGGACCTGGTCCTCACCTACATGGCCGAGGGCCCGGCAGGCCCGGCACGCCGACCCGTACAGGAGACACAGCGATGATCTGGCTCACCTGGCGTCAGTACCGCGTCCAGACCCTGGTGGCGCTCGTCGCCCTGGCCGTGATCACGGCCGTCCTCGTCGTCACCGGCCTGCAGATACGCAGCGCCTACGACAGCGGCGTCGCCGACTGCGGCAACGACTGCGGCGCGGCGAAGAACGCCTTCGTCGTCCAGTACAACACCCTGTCCTACTTCGTCACCGGCCTCCTGATCGCCGTGCCCGGCATCATCGGGATCTTCTGGGGAGCACCCCTGATCGCCCGGGAACTGGAGACCGGCACCCACCGGCTGATCTGGAACCAGAGCATCAGCCGCACCCGCTGGCTCGCGGTCAGGCTCGCGGTCGTCGGGCTGGCGGCCGTCGTCGTCACCGGACTGCTCAGCCTCCTGGTGACCTGGTGGGCCGCCCCGATCGACCGGGTCAACGAGGACCGCTTCACCCCGCTGCTGTTCGACGGCCGGGGCATCGTGCCGCTCGGTTACGCGGCCTTCGCCTTCACCCTCGGGACCTGCGCCGGCCTCCTGATCCGTCGGACGGTCCCGGCGATGGCGGCCACCCTCGTGCTCTTCGTCGTGGTCCAGGTGCTGGTGCCCTACGCGCTCCGGCCGCACCTCCTCACGCCGGACCGCGCGGACGTGGCGCTCAGCTCCGTCGGCATGGCGTCGGCCGGTGAGGACGGCGAACCGCTCGCGCCCGCGGCCGGCTGGAGCGCGACGCAGATCCTGTTGTCGGGCGACGGCGACGACGCCCGGGTGAAGGTGGGGCTGGCGAAGCCGGGTGCGTGGGTCGTGTCCGGGATCGGCCCGGTCCTCGACAGGTCCGGCAAGGAGGTCGGTGGCAGCGAGGGCTGCGCCCGCCGCGAGATCGAACCGATGCGCTGCTTCGCCGCATCGGACCTCCATGTGGAGGTGGCCTACCAGCCGGCCGACCGCTACTGGACGTTCCAGTGGATCGAAACGGCCGTCTTCCTGGTCCTGACCGGGATCCTGGCGGGCTTCAGCGCACTGTGGCTGCGGCGTCGGCTGGTCTGACGGCCGGCGGGTCCGGGACGACGGACGGGCGGCCGAAGCCAACGCAACTGGCTTCGGCCGCCCGCTCCGACTCTACGGTCCAGGTCAGGCCCCCGGGGCCGCGGCCTTGATCGCGGAGATGTCGAAGGTCAGCTTCACCTTGTCGCTGACCATCACGCCGCCGGTCTCCAGCGCCGCGTTCCAGGTCAGGCCCCAGTCGGAGCGCAGGATGTCGGCGCTGCCCTCGAAGCCGACGCGCTCGTTGCCGTAGACGTCGGTGGCGGAGCCGTTGAACTCCAGGTCGATGGCGAGGGGGCGCGTGACGTCCTTGATGGTCAGGTCGCCGGTGATCCGGTACGCGTCGCCGCCCAGCTGCTCGGCCTTCGTCGAGCGGAACGTCATGAGCGGGAACTTCTCCGCGTCGAAGAAGTCGCCGCTGACCAGGTGGCCGTCGCGGTCGGCGATGCCGGTGTCGACGCTGGCGATCTTCACGTCGATGGAGGCGGTCGAGTTCGCCGGGTCCGTGCCGTCCACCACGAGGGTGCCCTCGTGCTCGCCGAAGGAGCCGCGCACGTTCGTGACCATCGCGTGGCGCACGGTGAAGCCGATGCTGCTGTGTGCGGGGTCCAGGGTGTATGTGCCGGTCAGGGCGGCAAGCGCCGGGTCCACCGCGGGGGCCTCGGTGACGGTGGCGGCGGCGGTCGACTTGCGGGTGAACAGAGCCATGGCTCCTCCTCGGGGATGCGCTGCGGGGGACGGGGGTCCAGCGACGTCGAAGTTGTTGTTTAACCTTCAACGAGTTCGACTGTAGCGCTATCTAGTTCAAAGTTCAACATCTAGCCGCCGTCGAACCCCGTCGAACCCCGTAGAACCCCGCCGCTCCCCGTCGCCCTCTGGCGGACGCGCGTAGAACTCGGGCACTATCTCCCTGCCCGGCGTTCGCGGCCCCGTGCCCGTACGCCCCCTGATTTGTCATGAGCAGGAGGAATCCCCCCATGGTGACCCGTCCACGACTCCGCTCCGCCCTCACCGCCCTGGCCCTCGTCCTCGGCGCCCTCTTCGTGCCCGGCATCGGCGCCCTCGGCAGCGGCGCCACCGAGGCGCACGCCGTGACCAAGCTGACCCACGCGCAGGCGACCTCCCGGTTCAGCTCGTCCGGGATCACCTGGTCGTCCTCGGGTGGCTGCTCCAACCGGAACGTCCCCACCTGCACGTCCTTCGACCAGCTCAACCTGGAGAGCGCCCAGGGCGCGCAGACCCTCAAGAGCGCCACCGGCTGCGCGCTCAGGATCACCGGAGGCACCGAGACCGGGCACGCCGGCGGTACGTACTCCCACTGGAACGGCTACAAGCTGGACTTCGCCAAGAGCACCTGCCTGAACAACTACGTCACCGGCGTCTTCACCTACATCGGCACCCGGGGCGACGGGGCGCGCCAGTACCAGTCCGGCTCCGGCAACATCTATGCCGACGAGGGCAACCACTGGGACGTGACGTACTACAACTGCGGCGGTTGCTGAGCAGCAGCAGCAGCAGCAGCAGCAGCAGCAGCCGTACGACTCCGCGACGCGCCCCGGCCGGGGCGCGTCGCGGAGTCGGTCACAGGGTGGCGAACCACGCCGCAATCGCCAGGACCAGGGGGACCGGGCAGGCCAGGGCTGCCAGCAGGAGGCTGCGCGCGTCGGCGGACATGCGCCGCACCCCCGGTGCCCGGCTGACCGCGACGAGCGCGGCCACACCACCGAACAGGCCGGCGGAGCACGGCACCAGGAAACCGCCCACCGGTGCGCCCTCCGCCAGGGACCACAACGTCGTCATACCGACCAGAAAGCCCAGCCAGGAGAGCGACACCCCCGTGAGCACCCACACCCCTACGGCAAGGTGCTCCACAGCGGTGCGCCGCGGAGGGGTGAGCCGGGCCGCCCGACGCCTGGGGCGGCCCCTCGACGCGTTACGGGATCGGGTCGGCGTCCGGGCCCTCCTGCTCCAGCAACTCCCGGGCGAAGTCCTCCCACTGCGCGTACCGGTCCGGGTGCGCGGACCGCTGCACCGCCTGGCACACGTCGCCCGGGTCCATCGACTCCCAGCCGTCGATCTGGAGCAGCCCCGGGTTGGCGCTCGGCGAGGGCAGCCCGTAGAAGGACTTGGACGCCGTCGGTACGTGGGTGATCTGCGCCGGGGTGCCCCAGCCCATGCTGGGGCGCTGCTGGAAGACGCCGAGCGAGTCGTGGTCGACCGCGGACGTGTAGTTGACGAACTTCGACTCCTGCATGGCCGTCATCAGGGCGATGATCTGCGCCTCCTCGGAGAGCTCCGCCCCCTTCCCGACGCCGATGACCGTCCGGGCGTGGGCGAGCTGTTCCGGGCCGAGGTCGGACGGGGCGGCGAAGAACGCCCGCAGTTCGCTGTCCGGGGCGGTCTTGAGCAGATGGGCGGTGGCCGTGTCCAGCCGGCCGGTCGGCGGCAGGCCGTAGCTCTCCTGGAAGGCGGGCAGGCCGTGCGCGCCGGGGGCCTGCGGGGCGGGTGACGGGGGTGGGGCGGGGTCCGCGTGCGCCGGAGCCGCTGCGGTCAGCAGGAATCCGGCGGCGACCGCCGCGAGCATGCGGCGGGGGAGTCGGTTCAATCGCATACGGAACCGTCCCGGGGTGCCGGGGCGAAGTCAAGAACGCCGCACATCGTGTCAATTGATGAGGTATCGGATGCCGGGCGGGCCGGAGTCCGGACACGCGTGTGCCCCCGCCGGACCGGCGGGGGCACACGCATGTCCGTCCGGCAGGCGTCAGGAGCCCACGCTCACCGTGAAGCGGCGCGGATTCCCGTCGTGCGCCGCGCCCGAGACGTCCGGCTCACCGTCCGGGCGGACGTCGTCGTACGGGAACGCGTAACCGATCGGGCTGTTCGCGTGGACCACCCGGGACCAGTGGTTGGTGACCGATCCCTTGTAGTAGTCCGAGGTGGACGTGCCGTTCGGCTGGCTCGGGTGGCTCAGCATGATCGAGCGGTTGAAGCCCGCCGCCAGCCGGGCCAGGATCGCCTTCTTGTCGTCGGAGTCGCCCGGGTTGTTGGTGAACGGGCCGTGGTTGCAGGTGAAGATGTCCTTCGTCTCCGGCTTGACGAAGGTGTGGCCGCCCTCGAAGGTCAGCGTGTCACCGCTGACCCGGCCGGCCAGCGTGCCCCGGCCGCCCTGGAGGTCGATCCGCAGGTCCTCGGAGCGGTACTTCTCCCAGACCTCGTCGATCTGGGCCGTGAACAGATCCCGGAACGGCATCTCGGCGGGCCGGTCGAAGTACGGCGCCATGATGTTCTGCGGTGAGACGACCCGCAGGACGCTGCCGTCGTCGCCCCGGGTGATCAGCTTGTCCCACGGCTGCCCGTCGGCGGCGGCCTGGGCGGCGAGGTCCTCCGCGATCCGCTCCGCCGCGCCCTCGGGGTGCGGGGCCACGACGTGGGTGCCGTCCCCCTCCAGCGTGATGCCGATCGGGAGCGCGGTGATCAGGTCCACGTAGCTGATGTTGGAGTACAGCTGCTCGGTGTTGAAGGTGAACTCGGCGAACGCCCAGGTGCGCCCGTAGTTCGGGTCCGTCGGCGTCGCGAACGCGGGCTCCACCAGGGACGGGCCCGGGTTGAGGAAGAAGTCCAGCTTGTCGTCGCGGACGAAGTAGACCCGTGCCCCGTACATCTGCGGCAGGGTCAGCACCACCGGGGCCTGGCCCGCGCCGTTGAGCGGGATCGCGCAGTCCACCGGGAGCGGGGTCTGCGGGGCGCCGGGGGAGTCGGGGCGGTAGACCTCGCCGTTCGGCCGGAGCAGCACCCAGCGGTCGGTGCCCAGCTCGTGGCCGGTCACATACGCGTGCACCGTGCCCGGCAACGACTTGTTCTCCAGGGCCAGTTCACAGGTGGCCGGGGCCGCCGACGCGCGGGGGCTCAGTGCGGTGCCCCAGGCGGGGTACGTCAGCGCCGCGGCCGAGGCGGCAGCGCCGGTCAGGAACATTCTGCGCGAAATCACGAGGGGACTCCCGAGGTGTGTGGGGGCCGCAGACGGGTGGTGGGGGATGACGCGAGGAGGGTCAGGACCGTGGGGGTGCCTGCGGTGCGCACCACTCTCGCGAGGCCCGGCACGAGCGTCAAGACTTGTGACTGAGAGCGCTCTCAAAAATTCGGAGTCTTCACAACTCGACGCCCCGAACCGGTACTTGCCGGAACCGAGCCGGTGCGAACCGTGACCGTACGGGGGAGCTTCCGGCCAAGAGGTGAACAGAGGCGAACAGAGGTGGATGGAGGTGAACAGAGGTCGGGGGTGCCCCCGCACTCCCCCTGACTTGGACTAACGCACCGTGGTTGTTGGACGGAGTCGGCCCCCGGCGCCGAAGTTCGTTGACGGTGTCCGGACACGGCGACTACTCAGGGGCCATGTCGCCAAGATTCCCTCGCCCCGGCCTGGTCGCCGCGGCCTCCGCAGCCGTCCTGGCGCTCGCGGGGACCGCGCTCCCCGCCGCAGCCGCCGATCCGTTCCCCTCCCCGACCGGGGCGGCGGAGGCCGACGGCTCCGCCGTCATCGGGTCCGACCGGCTCGCCGTCGCCGTCGCCGACGACTTCCCGCGCGTCCTGTCGTACACCGACCGGGCGAGCGGCGAGCAACTGCTCGGCTCCACCCGGCCGGTCACCGCCGTCACCCTCAACGGGACCGCCCACCCGGTGAAGCTCAAGAGCGCGCCGAAGGTCACCCGCTCCGCCGCCCGCTACACCCTCGCCTTCGACTCCCTGCCCGGCGTCGAGATCGACGCCTCGCTCACCGTCTCCGGGCGGGCCACCACGTTCAAGGTGACCGCCGTCCGCGACACCGAGGCCTTCCGGGTGGGCACCATCGACATCCCGGGGCACGACCTGATCTCCGTCGGGTCGGCCGAGGCCGGGGCCGCCACCGCGTTCACCACGCTCGACCCGGACTCCACCCGCACCGCCGACGTCTTCGGCAAGGTCGACGGGGAGACGAAGCCCGACGCAGCGCCGGTCGGGGCCAGTTACGCGATCCTCAACAACGGCTCGCTCGCCGCGGCCGTCGAGTCCAACTCCTCGTACGACAAGCCCGCCGGGGCCACCGGCGGCGACGACGCCCGCTTCTGGCACCAGGCGCGCACCGAGGAGGACGGCGGCGTCCGCGTCGGTGTCTGGTCCGGCCAGTGGACCTACCGGGGCGAGGGCGCCCCGAAGCCCGAGAGCGGCGAGAACCTGCCGTGGGCCAAGGTCGTCGTCACCCCGGACGCCAACGGCGACAAAGCCGTCGACTGGCAGGACGGGGCGATCGCCTTCCGCTCCATCGGCGTCACCGCGCCCGGCAGCGAGGAGACCGCGAAGCGGGTCGTCACCCACATCCCGTTCAACTTCGCCAGCCAGGCCACCCACCCCTTCCTGCGCACCCTCGACGACGTCAAGCGGATCTCGAAGGCCACCGACGGCCTCGGCCAGCTCGCCGTCCTCAAGGGGTACGGCTCCGAGGGCCACGACTCCGCCCACCCGGACTACGGCGGCAACTACAACAAGCGGGCCGGCGGGCTGAAGGACCTCAACGCCCTGCTCAAGGACGGCAAGAAGTGGGGCGCCGACTTCGGCGTCCACGTCAACGCCACCGAGTCCTACCCGGAGGCCAACGCCTTCTCCGAGCAGCTCGTCGACAAGACCAAGCCCGGCTGGAACTGGCTCAACCAGAGCTACTACATCGACCAGCGCCGCGACATCAACAGCGGCGACCTGGCCGAGCGCTTCCAGCAACTGCGCGACGAGACCGACAAGAACCTCGACTTCCTCTACATCGACGTCTACTACAGCCACGGCTGGATCGCCGACAAGACGATCCAGGCCGTGCAGAAGCAGGGCTGGACCGTCGGCACCGAGTGGGCCGACAAGTTCGAGCGCGCCTCGCTCTGGTCGCACTGGGCCAACGACCTCAACTACGGCGGAGCCACCAACAAGGGCCTGAACTCGCAGATCATCCGGTTCATCCGCAACGGCGAGAAGGACATCTGGAACAACGACCCTGTCCTCGGCCAGACCGCCCTGGAGGACTTCGAGGGCTGGACCGGTGAGACCGACTGGAACGCCTTCACGGCCAACATCTGGCAGAAGAACCTGCCCGCGAAGTATCTCCAGCAGCAGCAGATCACCCGCTGGGACGGCAACGACATCACCTTCACCGGTGGCGTGCGCGGCACGGTCGAGGACGGCCGGAGGACCTTCTACGACCAGGGCCGCAAGGTGCTCAGCGGCACCGACTACCTGCTCCCGTGGGACGGCGGCAAGAAGCTCTACCACTACAGCGAGACCGGGGGCACCAGCACCTGGGAGGTGCCCGGCAAGGGCCCGTACACGGTCTATGAGCTCAGCGACAACGGGCGGGAGAAGGTCGCCACGGTCCGCCCCGCGAACGGGAAGATCACGCTGACCGCCACCGCCGGACAGGCCTACGTCCTGTACCCCGACCGGGCGCCGAAGGAGGCCTCCGCCGACTGGGGGAAGGGGACCAAGCTCACGGACCCCGGCTTCAACGACCGTGACCTGACGGGCTGGACGAAGACCGGCACCGCCGTCCGCGACACCGACGAGCAGGGCCGCAACAGCGCCGAGCTCTCCGGCTCCGCCGAGGCCTCGCTCTCCCAGACCGTCACCGGCCTCACACCCGGCAAGCGCTACACCGCCTCCGCCCTGATCGAGGTCGAGCCCGGCGAGAGCCGTCGTACGGTGCTGAGCGCGGGCGGGAAGTCCGTGGCCGTCGAGCGTTCCACGGCCGAGGACTTCGTCGCCGCGTCCGACTGGCACGGCACCTCCTTCCAGCGCGCCAAGGTCAACTTCACCGCCCCCGCCGACGGCCGCACCACCCTGCGCATCGAGGCGGCGGCCGGCAGCACGGCGAAGGTCCGCGCCGATGACGTACGGATCGTGGAGAACGCCCCGGCGACCCGCGCCGGCACGGTGGCGTACGAGGACTTCGAGGCCGTCGACCAGGGCTGGGGCCCCTTCCTCAAGGGCAACGCGGGCGGCTCCACCGACCCCCGCACCAGCATTTCGCAGCTGAACGCCCCGTACACCCAGTCCGGCTGGAACGGGAAGCTGATCGACGACGTGCTCGACGGGAAGGAGTCCCTGAAGGCCCACGAGGAGAACACCGGCCTCGTCTACCGCACCGCCCCCTGGACCGTCCCGATGAAGGACGGCCACCGGTACCAGGTCGAGTTCGACTACCAGTCCAGCCACGCGGGGGCCTACAGCTGGGTCGAGGGCTACGACCGGGTCGCCGACGGCAAGGCCTCCTCGACCGAGACCAGGGCCACCCCGATCGGGCAGCAGCGCACCACCGGGCACTTCGACCGGACGCTCACCGCGGGCTGCGGCGACACCTGGACCGGGCTGCGCAAGCTGTCCGGAGCACCCGAGGGCGCGGACTTCGTCCTCGACGGATTCACCGTGACCGACCTCGGACCGGCCCCCGCCGGACAGGAGGCCGTCTGCGGCACGCTCGGTGTGGCCGCCGACGCCGAGACCCTGGAGCCGGGAGCCCCGAACACGGTGAAGGCGACCTTCGGCAACGACGAGGCGAGTGCCGCCACCGGTGTGAAGCTCGCACTGACCGTCCCCGAGGGCTGGGGGGCCGAGCCGGTGGGCGCGGTCGCCTTCGACTCGGTCGCCCCGGGCGCGCAGGTGACGGGCAGCTGGCGGGTCACCCCGCCGGTCGACGCCCCGTACGACACGTACGCGCTGGACGTGGAGGCCACGTACGCCGTCGGGGGAGCCGCGCGCACGCTCGGCGCGGGAACCTCCGTCCGTACGCTCCCGCCGCCGCCCACCGAGGACAGCTGGGCCAGTGATCTCGACTGGACCGCATCGGACAACGGCTGGGGCCCGGTCGAGCGCGATCAGTCCAACGGAGAGGCCGGGACCGGTGACGGCGGCCCGCTGAAGATCGGCGGCACCGACTACGCCAAGGGCCTGGGCACGCACGCCCCGGCGAAGATCCGCTACTACCTGGGCGGGAAGTGCACCTCCTTCACCGCTGAGGTGGGCGTGGACGACGTCCAGGCCACCCGGGGCAGTGTGCGGTTCTCGGTCACCGCCGACGGCACGGAGAAGGTGGAGTCGCCCGTACTGGGGGCGGCCGACCCCGCCTGGAAGCTCACCGCCGACGTCACCGGCGCGAAGTACGTCGAGCTGGTCGTCCAGGACGGCGGCGACGGCAATGGCAACGACCACGCCGACTGGGGCAACGCCCGCTTCCACTGCGGAAGTTGAACACCTGCCGAACGGTTTGCCGGGCGCGGTGGACATCAGGAGAACGGTGCCGCGCGATACTGAGGGGGCCTTCGGGCCCCCTCAGGGGCATGTGGCCCACGGCACACCCTCCACTTGTGGAGTCTCCACAACCGGAGGCGGCGTTTCGCTGGTGGATCGCCTGCACGATGCCGTGGTTCTGTTCACTCCCACCACGAAACCGGGCAGGAGACTGTTCGGAGTCGACGGCACGATTTCTGGGTCGGGGTTCGTAGGGTCAGTACATGACCGTTGTGGACGAAACCCAGGGTGAGCCGAACGACGCCCGAGGCCGGGTGGCCGAACTGCTGGCCCTGCGCGAGCAGGCGCGGCGCGGACCGAGCGAGCGGGCGACCGAGGCGCAGCACGCCAAGGGGAAGCTGACCGCGCGGGAGCGCATCGAGCTGCTGCTGGACGCGGGTTCGTTCAAGGAGGTCGAGCAGCTCCGCCGGCACCGGGCCACCGGCTTCGGCCTGGAGGCGAAGAAGCCGTACACCGACGGTGTCATCACCGGGTGGGGCACGGTCGAGGGTCGCACCGTCTTCGTCTACGCGCACGACTTCCGGATCTTCGGCGGGGCGCTGGGCGAGGCCCACGCCACGAAGATCCACAAGATCATGGACATGGCCATTTCGGCGGGGGCTCCGCTGGTGTCGTTGAACGACGGCGCCGGGGCCCGTATCCAGGAGGGCGTCTCGGCGCTCGCCGGCTACGGCGGCATCTTCCAGCGCAACACCCGGGCCTCCGGTGTCATCCCGCAGATCAGTGTGATGCTCGGCCCGTGTGCGGGCGGTGCGGCCTACAGCCCGGCGCTGACGGACTTCGTGTTCATGGTCCGTGAGACCTCGCAGATGTTCATCACCGGGCCGGACGTCGTGAAGGCGGTGACCGGCGAGGAGATCACGCAGAACGGTCTCGGCGGCGCGGACGTCCACGCCGAGACGTCGGGCGTCGCGCACTTCGCGTACGACGACGAGGAGACCTGCATCGCCGAGGTCCGCTACCTCATCGGGATGCTGCCCTCCAACAACCGTGAGAACCCGCCGACCGTCGAGAGCGACGACCCCGCCGACCGGCGCGGCGACGTCCTGCTGGACCTGGTCCCGGCCGACGGCAACCGCCCCTACGACATGCACAAGGTGATCGAGGAGCTCGTCGACGACGGCGACTACCTGGAGATCCACGAGCGCTGGGCCCGCAACATCATCTGCGCCATGGCCCGCCTCGACGGCCAGGTCGTCGGCATCGTCGCCAACCAGCCGCAGGCGCTGGCGGGGGTCCTGGACATCGAGGCCTCCGAGAAGGCCGCACGTTTTGTCCAGATGTGCGACGCTTTCAACATCCCGATCATCACCCTTCTGGACGTCCCCGGCTTCCTGCCGGGCGTGGACCAGGAGCACGGTGGGATCATCCGCCACGGCGCGAAGCTGCTGTACGCCTACTGCAACGCCACCGTGCCGCGGATCTCGCTGATCCTGCGGAAGGCCTACGGAGGCGCGTACATCGTCATGGACAGCCAGTCCATCGGGGCCGACCTCACCTACGCCTGGCCCACCAACGAGATCGCGGTCATGGGCGCCGAGGGCGCGGCCAACGTCATCTTCCGCCGCCAGATCGCGGACGCCGAGGACCCCGAGGCCATGCGCACCCGCATGGTCAAGGAGTACAAGGCCGAGCTGATGCACCCCTACTACGCGGCCGAGCGCGGCCTCGTCGACGACGTCATCGACCCCGCCGAGACCCGCGAGGTGCTCATCGCCTCGCTCGCCATGCTCCGCAACAAGCACGCCGACCTGCCGTCCCGCAAGCACGGCAACCCCCCGCAGTAGCCGTCCTCCGCAGCGGCGCGATCCGCCGCACGGTCCACGACATCCTGCCGAGAAGACGGAGACACCCCACCATGAGCCTGACGTCCGCCGAGTCCGTCCTGCGCGTCGAGAAGGGTCACGCCGACCCCGAGGAGCTGGCGGCCATCACCGCCGTCCTGATGGCCCGCGCCGCCGCCCAGCCGCCCGCCCCCGCCCACCGGGGCCGGGACACCGCCGGCTGGCGCCGCCTGGAGCGCACGCCGGGCTTCCGCGCCCCGCACAGCTGGCAGGGCTGACCCGCCCGCCCACACGGGCTTACGGAGAAGGGCCCCGCACTCCTCAGGAGTGCGGGGCCCTTCTCGTACGTACCGGAGGCCTCGTACGTACCGGAGCCTCAGCGCAGGCGTGCCATCAGCGCGTGCTCGACCAGCGTGATGAGCGCGCTCTTGGCATCCGCACGGTGGCGGGCGTCCGTCGTCAGGATCGGGGTGTCCGGCCCGATCTGCAGCGCCTCGCGCACCTCGTCGGGCGTGTAGGGCTGGTGTCCGTCGAAGCCGTTGAGGGCGATGACGAAGGGCAGTCCGCTGTTCTCGAAGTAGTCGACCGCGGGGAAGCAGTCGGCGAGACGGCGGGTGTCGACGAGGACGACGGCGCCGATGGCGCCGCGGACCAGGTCGTCCCACATGAACCAGAAGCGGTCCTGACCCGGCGTACCGAAGAGGTACAGGATCAGGTCCTGGTCCAGGGTGATGCGTCCGAAGTCCATGGCCACCGTCGTGGTGGTCTTGTCCCCGGTGTGGGTCAAATCGTCGATGCCCGCCGAGGCGGACGTCATCACGGCTTCGGTGCGCAGCGGATTGATCTCCGAAACGGCACCGACAAACGTGGTCTTACCCACGCCGAAGCCCCCTGCCACCACGATCTTCGCCGAGGTAGTGGAGCGGGCCGCTCCGCCGCTAGAGCTTGCGAAGTCCACTGAGCACCCTTTCGAGCAGTGTCACATCTGGCTGGCCGCCGGCGGCCTCGTCGCCGCCGGGCTGATGGATAGCGACGAGTCCGGCCTCGGCCAGGTCGGCGACGAGGATCCGGGCAACGCCGAGGGGGATCGAGAGAAGGGCCGAGATCTCGGCGACCGACTTGATCTCGATGCAGAGCCGGCAGATCCGCTGGTGCTCGGGCAACTGCCCTTGCAGCCGGGACGGATCGGCCGTGGTGCTGACCAGCGCCTCGATGGCGAGCTGGTAACGCGGTCGGGTCCGGCCGCCGGTCATGGCGTACGGACGGACCAGCGGGTTGTGCGCGGCGGGCTTGGCGGGCTCGGGAGCCCGCCGCTGCTGCACCGGCTGAATACGCGGCTGCTGGGGCGCGTCGTACCGCTGGGGCTGCTGCGGTTGCTGCGGCCACCCCGACCCCGGCTGCTGCGGGGGCCACTCGGACCCCTGTGAACCGTGAGCACCCTGCTGCGGCTGTTGCTGCTGCGGCTGCTGGTATGGCTGATACTGCCCGGGGCCCTGCCCGCCGGGTGCGGCAGGGAAGCCGAAACGGTTGTCACCGTGCTCACCCGGAACCCTCTGGTCACCGTTGTATGGGTGCCCGCCTGTGGGTGCTGCCACGTTTCCTCCTCCGACTGCCGGTCGCCGATCCCAGTGGGGCCGCGCCACCGCACTTTATGGCGCGGTGGCGAGAAACGCACTGTCTGTCTACTAGTTAAGAAGACTTCCCTGAAGTTCGGCGCGGAGGTCCGGAGTCAGGACACTGCCCGCGCGGTCGACCAGAAGGGCCATTTCGTACCCAACCAGACCGATATCGGCGTCCGGGTGGGCCAGAACGGCGAGCGAAGATCCGTCGGAAATGGACATGATGAAGAGGAATCCTCGCTCCATCTCCACAACGGTCTGATTCACGGCGCCGCCCTCGAAGATCCGCGAGGCGCCCGCGGTCAGCGACGTCAGACCGGAGGCGACGGCCGCCAGCTGGTCGGCGCGGTCGCGCGGGAAACCTTCGGACATCGCCAGCAGGAGTCCGTCGGCGGAGACCACCACCGTGTGCGACACCCCGGGGGTGTTGTCCACGAAATTGGTGATCAACCAGTTGAGATTCTGCGCCGCCTGGCTCATCGGGCTCACACTAACGCTCCTGGTTGTAGGTGGTACTGGTGTCCGACCCCGCGCTGCGTCCCCGCTGGATCCCCCGCCGCAGGTTGCTCAACCTGCCGCGGACGTCCTCGGGGGCGCGGGAGACCTGTGGGCCGCCCTGCTGGGTCTGCTCCGCCGTGCCCTCGACCAGGTTGGCCTTGGGTACGCGCCGGGGGAGACCGGAGGGGGTTATTCCGCCCGCCTTCGGCTCACGGAGCTTCTCGGCCCGCTCCCAGCGCTCGTCGTTCGTCGAGCGCCAGTCGTCGGTGCCGTCCCCGTCCGTCTGCGGGTCCTGCCGCTGTTCCTGCTGCGGCTGCCGCTGAGGAGTCGGAGCGGGCTGGTCGTTGCCGCGGCCGCCGGGGCCGGGCTGCCAGTGCTGCTGACCGCCGCGGCGCGGCAGACCGGCTTCGGTCAGCTCGTGGCCGACGTTCGGGGTGGGTCCCGGACGCTCGAAGCCTACGCGCTCCGAAGGCTCCGCGGGCGTGCTCGGAACAGATTCCGATTCAGCGGGAGCAATCGGCTCATAAGCGTTCTGGAAACCGCTCTGAACAGGCCAATCATCCTGGTGGGACTGGTCCGCCGGAACCGCGTACGGGTCGGCGTACTGCCCCTGCTGCGGCTGCTGGTCCTGCTGCTGGTAACCGTTCTCGGCGCCGTACTGTTGCTGTTCGTACGACCCCTGGTACGGATCCTGCTGCTGCGGCTGATGCGGCTGCTGCCCGTACTGGTCCTGGCCGTAGTGCTCGTCGGCGTACCCCTGCTGCTGCGGCTGCTGCTGACCGCCGTACGGGTCGCCCGCGTACGGTTCCGGTGCGTAGCCCTGCTGCTCCTGGGAGTTGTCCCCGAACGGGCCGCCGGTGCCCGTCTGGGCCTCCAGGGCCGCCCTGCGCTCCTCGCGCATCAGCGAGCGGTTGACCGGGTCCAGCTGGCCCGGGTCCGCCGGGACCTCGTAGCGCGAGTCGTCGAAGCCGAGCTCCGCCGCCGTACGCATCGGGGCCTGCTGCGGCGCCGGCTCGAAGGCCTGCTGCTGCTCGGGGATGATCGAGGAGACGGTGAAGTCGTCCTGGCCGCCGCCCGGTTCGCCACCGCCACCATGGGTGATGGCGTCCGGCAGCATGACCAGCGAGGTGGTCCCGGCCTGCTCGCCCGAGGGGCGCAGCTGGACCCGGATCCCGTGCCGGTCGGCCAGCCGGCCGACCACGAACAGGCCCATGCGCTGGGACACCGCGGCGTCCACGGTCGGCGGGTTGGCCAGCTTGTGGTTGATGTCGGCGAAGTCCTCGGCGGTGAGGCCGATGCCCTTGTCGTGGATCTCGACCATGACGCGGCCGTCGGGCAGCCGGGTCGCGGTGACCTTGACCTTGGTCTGCGGCGAGGAGAACGTGGTGGCGTTCTCCAGCAGCTCGGCCAGCAGGTGCACGAGGTCGGTGACGGCCTGGCCGTGGATCTCGCTCTCCGGCACGCCGGTCAGCTGGATGCGCTCGTAGGACTCCACCTCGGAGGAGGCCGCCCGCAGGACGTCGACCAGCGGAACCGGCTGGTTCCAGCGGCGGCCGGGCTCCTCGCCCGCGAGGACGAGGAGGTTCTCGCCGTTGCGGCGCATACGGGTCGCCAGGTGGTCCAGCTTGAAGAGGCTCTCCAGCTGGTCCGGGTCGGCCTCGTTGTTCTCCAGGTCGGTGATGAGGGTCAGCTGGCCCTCGATGAGCGACTGGTTACGGCGCGAGAGGTTCGTGAAGATCGCGTTGACGTTGCCCCGCAGCATGGCCTGCTCGGCGGCGAGCCGGACGGCCTCGCGGTGCACCTGGTCGAAGGCGCGGGCGACCTCGCCGATCTCGTCCTGCGTGGTGATGGGGATCGGCTGCACCCGGGTGTCGACCCGGCCCGGGTCGGTGCGCGAGAGCTGGTCGACGAGGGAGGGCAGCCGCTGCTCGGCGATACCGAAGGCGGCGGTACGCAGCTGGCGCATCGAGCGGCTCATCTGGCGGGCCATGAGCCCGGCCAGGATGAACGCGGCCAGCAGGGCGATGACGACGATGAGGCCGTTGACGATGGCGTCGGTCTTGGCGTCCGAGGAGATGTTCGCGGCCTCGTCCACCGCCTTGGTGACGAGATCGTCCTCGACGGTGGCGTACCCCTCGAACTTCGCGGTCGCCGCCGCCATCCAGGTCTCGGGCGTGATGCCCTTGGCGGCCAGGTCCTTCGGGTCCTGGCCCTTGCCGATCTCCTGGGCCATGCCGTCGAATACCGAACCGTCGATGCTCGGCGGGGCCACGAAGGGCTTGCCCGCGGCCTCGGCCTGCTCCTTGGCGGCCTTGAGCTGCCTGGCGCCCTCGGCGGCCTTGCCGGCCATGACCTGCTTGAGGCGGTCGACGTCGGCCTGGGTGCCGCCGGAGTTGAACTCGCCGAGCGCGATCTGCTCCAGGTAGTTGTACGAGCCGAAGGCCTTGACCTGGTCGTTGTACGTACCCGGCTTCTGGCTCGGGCGCACCAGCAGATGCATGCCGATCGAGCGCTGAAGCGATTCTGCAGCCTTGGACAGCTCGATCGCGTAGACGGTACGGCCGTAGCTGGTGATGTTGCCGGTGCCGAGGCCGAGCTCGTTGGAGAACTCCATCAGCGAGTGCTGGACCTGGACGTAGCCCTCTTCGGTCTTCACCGGGTCCAGCGCCTGCGAGTAGGCGGCCTTGCGCAGCTCGGGGAGCTTGGGCTCCTCGCTCTTGAAGAGCTTCAGCCGGCGCTCCAGGCCCGGCTTCGACGGCATGTCCTTGACCGCGGTGTCGAACTTGCGGGCCGCCTCGTCCGTGGTGGCCCGGGTCTGCTCGACCACATCGGCGTCACGGTCGCCCGAGAGCAGCGGCTGTGCGGTGAGGTCCCGCTCGTTCAGGAGCGCCTGTCCGTATTCGGACGCGGCGCGCACGACGACCGCGATCTTCTCGGCGTCCTGCGCCTCGCTCCAGGTGTCGATGGAGCCCTTCACCTGGAAGCCGCCCATGACCAGGCCGACCAGCACCGGGATCAGGAGGATCGCGTTCAGCCGGGTGGCCACGCGCCAGTTGCGCGGGGACATCCGGCTGGTGCTGCCGCTCTCGACGGGCTCCGGACCGGGCACATCCGCAGGGGGCGCCGCAGCGCGCGACGGCGGGGTGAAGTTGCCCCGCTCGGGCTGCGTCGCGGAGCCCTCGTTGCTTCGCCTCACTCGACCAACAACCTCTCGGCGTCGGCACCTACGCTGTGCCGGATTATTCGTTCAGGGCCGTACTACTGGGGAGTTCGTCGAATTGCAGCACGGGGACCGGCCCCGTTCCAAACACTCGGAATCACCGATTCCGAGTGGCCCAGGCCTCAGATAAAACGGGCATAAAGAGCGAGCCCCGTCAAAAGGCGGGGCTCATGTGAGCGCAGTGGCACCGAATGGATGCATCGGGTGGCGGCGTGGAGTCAATTCTCTGTCGAAACGTTATGAACGCGGGGGCGGATCGTGTCAAACGACACAGGCCGCCCCCGCATGACTACTGCAATGTCCGTATGCCGATAACGACTTACGCCTGGTGGAAGAACTACTTCAGACGTGCCATCAGTGCGTGCTCGACCAGCGTGATCAGGCCGCTCTTGGCGTCCGCCCGGTGCCGGGCGTCCGTCGTGATGATGGGCGCGTCGGGACCGATCTGGAGCGCCTCGCGCACCTCGTCGGGCGTGTAGGGCTGGTGTCCGTCGAAGCCGTTGAGGGCGATGACGAAGGGGAGACCGCTGTTCTCGAAGTAGTCGACCGCGGGGAAGCAGTCGGCGAGACGGCGGGTGTCGACGAGGACGACGGCGCCGATGGCGCCGCGGACCAGGTCGTCCCACATGAACCAGAAGCGGTCCTGACCCGGCGTACCGAAGAGGTACAGGATCAGGTCCTGGTCGAGCGTGATGCGGCCGAAGTCCATGGCGACGGTGGTCGTCGTCTTGTCCCCGGTGTGGGTCAGATCGTCGATGCCCGCGGACGCGGACGTCATGACGGCCTCGGTGCGCAGCGGGTTGATCTCCGAAACGGCGCCGACGAACGTGGTCTTGCCCACGCCGAAGCCGCCCGCCACCACGATCTTCGCCGAGGTGGTGGCGCGGCCCGTGCCGCCACTAGAGCTTGCGAAGTCCACTGAGCACCCTTTCGAGCAGTGTCACATCCGGCGCGCCGCCGGCCTCTCCGTTGCCCGGCTGGTGGATGGCCACCATGCCGGCTTCCGCCAGGTCCGCCACCAGGATCCGGGCGACGCCGAGCGGCATCGACAGCAGTGCCGACACCTCCGCCACCGACTTGACCTCACGGCAGAGGTGGCAGATCCGCTGGTGCTCGGGGAGCAGGGTCCCCAGATGCGCCGGGTCTGCCGTCGTACTGACCAGAGCCTCTATCGCGAGCTGGTAGCGCGGCCGGGTCCGGCCGCCGGTCATGGCATAAGGACGAACCAGCGGCTGGTCGCCTTCCCCGTCGTACGACGCGTGGTGCAGTGCGCCGTACGGATCGGGTGAGGCGGGTGGCGGGGTCATGAATCCTCCGGGCGTGACAGCAGGTTCTCGGCTTGCCGTCTGCAAGGGGCCGGTGAGGGGACTAAAGCGGCCTGACGGGTGAGGGTTGTGGGCATTACCTGGGGGGATCGTGTCGTGAATCCGCTGGATGGCCGCCTAATGGAGCAGACTGCCTTGGAGCTCGGCGCGGAGGTCGGGCGTGAGGACGGTGCCCGCACGGTCGACCAGGAGGGCCATTTCGTACCCGACCAGACCGATGTCGGCGTCCGGGTGGGCCAGAACGGCCAGTGACGAACCGTCGGAGATGGACATGAGGAAGAGAAATCCCCGCTCCATCTCCACGACCGTCTGACTGACGGCGCCGCCCTCGAAGATCCGGGACGCGCCCGCGGTCAGCGAGGTGAGACCGGACGCGACAGCGGCGAGCTGGTCGGCGCGGTCGCGCGGGAATCCTTCGGACATCGCCAGCAGCAGGCCATCCGCGGAGACCACCACCGTGTGGGACACCCCTGGGGTGTTGTCCACGAAGTTGGTGATCAGCCAGTTCAGATTCTGCGCGGCCTGACTCATGGGGCTCAACTAACGCTCCTGCTGGTGAGTGGGGCCGAGATGGATACTGCCGGTCTGCGGGCCGTTGTTGGCCTGCCGACCCTGCTGGATGCCCCGGCGGAGATTGGTCAGACGACCGCGCACGTCATCGGGCGCGCGCGAAACCTGAGGTCCGGACTGGTGATTCTGCTGCTGTGCGGTCCCCGGAACCAAATTGGCGCGGGGAACACGGCGGGGCAGCCCGGAAGTGGTGATACCACCGGCCGCGGGCTTCTTGACCCGCTCGGCCTGGCGTACGAGTTCGTCGTTGGGCGAGGCCCGCCAGGAACTGGTGACCGAGGTGTCGGCCGCACCACGCTGGGGCATGGGCGGAACGGGCACACCGGTGGGCTCCGGAGCGGCCGGCGCCTGCGGTTCGGCGGGCGGCTGCTGGCCGCCCTGGCCCGGACCGTGGAACCAGTTCGTCTCCAGGGTGTCGTACAGCGGCGTACGGCCGTCCCCCGGACCGGCCGGCGGCAGGGCCTCCGGCTGCTGGGGCTGCTGGGGCAGTGCCGGACGCGGCGCACCGAAGTCGTTGCCGTCCAGGCCGCGCTGACGCGGCGCGGGCAGCTGCTGACCCTGGTCGTACTGGCCCTGGCCCTGCTGGTTCTGGCCGTGCTGGCCCAGACCCTGCTGGTTCTGGTTCGGCTGCTGCGGGACACCGAAGTCGGGCCGGGCGAACTGCGCGGTGCTCGCCGGGTCCTGGCCCTGCGGAGCCTGCTGCGGGTACGAACCGTCCTGGGGAGCCGCCGGCGCCGAGAAGTCGGGCCGGGCGAACTCGGAGGTCGCGCCGGGGCCCTGGCGGTCGTCCGACGGCCGCTGGTTCAGCGGGGCGTTGAACGCCGGGTCCTGGCCGGGGCCCGCCGGACGGGCGAACTGCCCGGTCGCGTCGTGCTCCTCGTGACCGCGCGGGGTGTCGGCGCCCCAGCTGGTGGCCGCCGGCCGCTGCGGCTGCGGGTTGCCCCCGGGCAGCTCGGCACGCGGTCCACCGGGCGGCGGCAGCTGACGGCCGGGGCCGCCGGACTGCTGGAAACAGCCCTGGGCGGGACCGTTCTGCTCCTGACGGCCCTGGGGCTGCTGCGCCCCGGGACCCTGCTGACCCTGCTGGTTCGACTGGCCCTGCTGACCCTGCTGGTTCTGCCAGCCGGACGGGCTCTGCTGGTTCTGCTGGTTCGGCGGTGCGAACTGGCCCGGGCGGCCGTTCTGCCCGGGGGAGGGCGGAGCGCCGTGCCCGAACAGGTTGGGCTGCCCCGAGTCGCCGCGGCCGGGCGCGTCGCCCTGGGGGCCGCCCTGGGCACCGCGGGCACCGAGCCGGGCACTGTTGCCGAAGGCGCCGGAGAGGCCGCCGTTGCCCTGCCGCTGGGGGGCCTGACCCTGGCCCTGGGCCGGGAAGTCCTGGCCCGGCCCGCCGTTGTTCGGCCGGCCGTCGGAACCCGGGCCCTGCGGACGGCCCGCCGCGCTGTCCCGGGCCGGCAGCGCCGCCCGGGGACCCGCGCCGGCGCCGACCTGGCCGCGCTGTGCGCCGGGTCCACCGCCGAGGCTCTTGGCGCCCGGTCCGCCGGGACCGCTGCCGAGACCCGCACGCTGGCCGTTGCCCGCGCCGTTCCCGCTGCCCGCGAGCAGACCGCCCGGGGCGCCGGGCTGCTGCTGCCCCGGACCCTGCTTGGACGGCGGCTGCTTGCCGCCGTGCGCGACGTCGACGGGCAGCATGACCAGTGCGGTCGTACCACCGGAGTCGGAGGGGCGCAGCTGGATCCGGATGCCGTGACGCAGCGACAGCCGGCCGACCACGAACAGACCCATGCGGCGGGAGACGGAGACGTCCACCGTCGGCGGCTGCGCGAGCCGCTCGTTGATCGCGGCGAGGTCCTCGGGGGAGAGGCCGATGCCGGTGTCGTGGATCTCGACGAGCACCCGCCCGTCGGGCAGCGCGTGACCGGTGACCCGGACCTTCGTCTGCGGCGAGGAGAACGACGTGGCGTTCTCCAGCAGCTCGGCGAGCAGGTGCACGAGGTCGTTGACGACCCGGCCGGCGACCTCGGTGGCGGGCACCGCGGACAGCTCGATGCGCTCGTACTGCTCCACCTCGGAGGCGGCGGCACGGAGCACGTCGACCAGCGGGACGGGGCGGGTCCACCGGCGGCCCGGCTCCTCGCCCGCGAGGACGAGGAGGTTCTCGCCGTTACGGCGCATACGGGTCGCGAGGTGGTCGAGCTTGAAGAGCGAGGACAGCTGGTCCGGGTCGGCCTCGCGGGACTCCAGCTCGGAGATGAGCGAGAGCTGGCGCTGGATGAGGCCCTGGGAGCGGCGCGAGAGGTTGGTGAACATCGCGTTGACGTTGCCCCGGAGGAGGGCCTGCTCGGCGGCGAGGCGGACGGCCTCGCGGTGCACGTCGTCGAAGGCCGCGGCCACCTGGCCGATCTCGTCCCGGGAGTGCACACCGACGGACTCGACGGAGGTGTCGACGTCCTGCGGGTCGGTCTCGGAGAGCTGCTTGACGAGCTCGGGCAGCCGGTCCTGGGCGACCCGGGTGGCGGTGTCCTGCAGACGCCGCAGCGAACGGATCATGGAGCGGGCCACCACGAAGGCGCCGACGAGCGAGACGCCGAGCACGATGAAGATGACCGCACCGTTGATGATCGCGTCGCGCTGGGAGGCCTGGCGCAGCTCGCGGGCCTTGGCCTCCATGTCGCTGAGGAGGGTGGCCTCGATCGTCTCCATGGCCTTGATCTTGATGGTGCTCTGGTCGTACCAGTCCAGGTACGACCGGACCTGCTTGCCCTCGATCCCGTTCGTGGTGTCCAGGATCCGCTTGGCGTACATGTTCCCGGCGTTGATCTCCGGGTTGCCGTTGTCCAGGGGAGCCATGAGCTCCTCGGCGCTCTCCCCGGTCGTCCCGTAGATCGTCTTGAACGAGGTGAGGGCCCGGGACTCCTTGGCGAGCGCGTTGGAGCCGAACTGCCGGTCGTTCGGGTTGAGGTGCGGCTTCGTGACCGAACCGCCGGGCAGCGCCGCGGCGATGATCGCGCGCTGGACCGAGGCGTACTCCTTGGCGGAGGAGAACGCCGCCAGGGCCCGGGTCCGCTTGATCATGTCCGGGTTGCTGGTCGCCTGCGCCATGTCCTGCGAGAGGCTCAGCAGCGAGGTGATCAGCTGGTTGTACTGGTCGACCGTGTTGAGACTCGGTGCGCCCTCTTCGTACGCCGTCTTGCGGATCGTACGGATGGTGCCGAGCTGGGAGGCGATCTGCGAGATGCTCGCGTGGATGCTGTCGAGCGCCTCGTCGCCCTCGGAGTCGCCGATCGAGTCGGTCTCGTCGAGGAAGGCGTCCTTGGCCCGGTCGGTCTTGTCCCGGGGCCCGGTGACCTTGTAGTCGGTGGGCTTGGACTTGTTCGACAGCGGACCGGCCGACTGGTCGCGCTCCACCTGGAGCGCCTGGGCGAGCGAGGTCGCCTGCTTGGTCATCTTCGTCAGCAGCTGCATGTGCTCCAGCTGCTGCATGTCGGTCATGGACTCGTTGATCCTCAGACCGCCCAGGCTGGTCGCGGCGACCACGGGGAGGGCGAGGAGCGAGACCAGTCGCGTGCTGATGCGCCAGTTACGGAGCGCTATTCGCGAACCCGTGTCGACCGGGCCGCGCGGCTGTGCGGGCGCGTTCGGCTCCGCACCGCTGCTCGTCGTGGAGCCCGGGCGCTGCGCACGGTCGCTGTTGTCGCCGGCACCGGCCGGCCCGGGGTTCTGGGCGTGCTGGGGCGAGGAACCGCGGTCGGTCCCGCCGCGCGGCTCCTGTTCCGCCGGAGCGCTGCCATCCCTCTTGAAACGTCCCTGCACTAGCGTCGCAACCTCTGGACCAGGCGTCCCGCCCGCGTGTGCGGACCAGAACGGTGTCGGCTTCGTGGGGCGCTGGACGCGCCCCATGGTGGTCGTGTGAGTGACCGGCGAACTTCCCCCTCCCGCCGCCACTCGGCGCTGCGTTGCGCCCCTGCGCGCCGGCCTTGAAACCCGCGGCGGTGCGTGGAATTCCAGCACAGTGCAGGATCTCCAACAAGGCCCATGTACCGGGCTGTGACCTGGGTGACACGTTGTGATGAACGAGTAACAAGCAGTGCAGAGTGATCGTGGGTAAAGCGGACCATTGGGGAGGAGTCACCTAGGGGTGGGGGGTGTCCCAGTCGCGATGATCAGGAGCGGAATGGTGGATTCAGTGATGCAATGTCCGTTTTCTGGACCGGAGTCGACTGTCCGCAATGGGTGAATTGTCCATTAGTTCGTGAGCAAACTCACATGATGATCGTCGCCTCATCCCGGCTCCGGCGGGGAATCGGATGTTTAGCCTGACGCTTTACAGGGATGGCGAATCCGACAAGCCGGCGCCGCGACGAGCGGCGCCCACACCGACAAGGGTCCTGACGGCAGATGAAGACGACGACGATGTTCCGCAACATTGCCAACCCCCGGCGCACCACGCTGGCGCACCTCGAGGACGCCGCAGCGCTGCAGACGCCCCTGACGCCGGAGCACGCCGCCGACCTGCCGACCGTGACGGCCAACCCGCGCCGCACCATCCTGATGGAAGCCCCGGTCGCGGCGGCCCAGTAGTACCCCCGTCGTACGCACGGCCGTCCCCCTCATGCGCGCTAGCCTGGAGCGTCAGTCTTCAGCCAGCCAGCAAGTGAGGGGCGACAGCATCCCGTGCGCATCGCCAGGTTCTCCATCGACGGCAATGTCGCCTTCGGCGCCGTCGAGGGACAGGGCACCGTGGAATCCGGTGACCTCGTCCTCGACATCATCAAGGGCATTCCGTACGCCGACTTCGAGCTCTCGGGCACCAAGGTCCCGCTGAACAAGGTCCGGCTGCTGCCCCCCGTGCTCCCCAACAAGGTCGTGGCCATCGGCCGCAACTACGCGGAGCACGCCGCCGAACTCGGCCACGAGGTCCCCGACGCGCCGATCACCTTCTTCAAGCCCACCACCTCGGTGATCGGCTCCGGCGACGCGATCGAGTACCCCTCCTTCTCCAACGAGCTGCACCACGAGGCCGAGCTGGCCGTGGTCATCGGCCGCATGTGCCGCGAGGTCCCCCGCGAGCGCGTCAAGGACGTCATCCTCGGCTACACCTGCGCCAACGACGTCACCGCCCGCGATGTGCAGCAGCGCGAGAAGCAGTGGGCCCGCGCCAAGGGCTTCGACACCTCCTGCCCGCTGGGCCCCTGGGTGGAGACCGACGTGGACCCCCACGACCTCACCATCCAGGCCACGGTCAACGGCGAGCAGCGGCAGCTCGGCCGCACGAGCGACATGGTCCGCTCCATCGAGGACCTGATCGTCCACATCACGGAGGCCATGACCCTCCTCCCGGGCGACGTGATCCTCACGGGCACCCCCGCAGGGGTCGGACCCCTGCACGTCGGCGACGAGGTCGCCGTCACCATCGAAGGCATCGGCACTCTCACCAACAAGGTGATCAAGCGTGGCTAACGCACCAGCGGCACCTGTCCGCGTCCGTTTCTGTCCCTCCCCGACCGGCAACCCGCACGTGGGCCTGGTCCGGACGGCGCTCTTCAACTGGGCCTTCGCCCGGCACCACCAGGGCACCCTGGTCTTCCGGATCGAGGACACCGACGCGGCGCGCGACTCGGAGGAGTCCTACCAGCAGCTGCTCGACTCGATGCGCTGGCTGGGCCTGGACTGGGACGAGGGCCCCGAGATCGGCGGTCCGCACGCCCCCTACCGCCAGTCGCAGCGGATGGACCTGTACAAGGACGTCGCCGAGAAGCTCCTCGCCGCCGGGTACGCCTACCCCTGCTACTGCACCACCGAGGAGCTGGACACCCGCCGCGACGCCGCCCGCGCCGCCGGGAAGCCGTCCGGCTACGACGGCCACTGCCGCGACCTCACCGCCGAGCAGAAGGCCGCGTACGAGGCCGAGGGCCGCAGCTCGATCGTCCGCTTCCGGATGCCCGACGAGGCCATCACCTTCACCGACCTGGTCCGCGGCGACATCACCGTCCAGCCGGAGAACGTCCCGGACTACGGCATCGTCCGCGCCAACGGGGCCCCGCTCTACACCCTGGTCAACCCGGTCGACGACGCCCTGATGGAGATCACCCACGTCCTGCGCGGCGAGGACCTGCTCTCCTCCACCCCGCGCCAGATCGCCCTGTACCGGGCGCTCATCGAGCTGGGCATCGCCAAGGGCACCCCCGCCTTCGGTCACCTGCCGTACGTCATGGGCGAGGGCAACAAGAAGCTCTCCAAGCGCGACCCGCAGGCCTCCCTCAACCTCTACCGGGAGCGCGGTTTCCTCCCCGAGGGACTGCTGAACTACCTCTCGCTGCTCGGCTGGTCGATCGCCGAGGACCGCGACATCTTCTCGATGGACGAGCTGATCGCGGCGTTCGACATCGAGGACGTCAACGCCAACCCGGCCCGCTTCGACCTCAAGAAGTGCGAGCACATCAACGCCGAGCACATCCGCAAGCTGGATGTGAAGGCCTTCGCCGAGGCCTGCGGCCCCTGGCTGCAGGCACCCTTCGCGCCCTGGGCCCCCGAGGCCTTCGACGCGGAGAAGTGGACGGCGATCGCCCCGTACGCCCAGACCCGCGTCACGGTCCTCTCCGACATCACCGACAACGTCGACTTCCTCTTCCTCGACGAGCCGGTCGAGGACGAGGCGTCCTGGACCAAGGCGATGAAGGGCGACCCGGCCGCGCTCCTGACCACGGCCCGCGCCCACCTGGAAGCGGCCGACTGGAGCGACCCGGAGTCCCTGAAGAACGCCGTCCTCACCGCCGGTGAGGCCCACGGCCTCAAGCTCGGCAAGGCGCAGGCCCCGGTCCGCGTCGCCGTCACCGGCCGCACCGTCGGCCTGCCGCTCTTCGAGTCCCTGCAGATCCTGGGCCGCGAGAAGAGCCTGGCCCGCGTGGACGCGGCGCTGGCGAAGCTGACCGCGTAACGCAGCGACAGAACGCCCCGAGGAGGGCCGCGGCCGACCGGCTGCGGCCCTCCTCCATTTTCCCCCTCCGCGGCCGCCCGCCGACGGCTACCGTGAGATCCATGCCGATCCGCGCCGTGCTCTGGGACATCGACGACACGATCTTCGACTACTCGGGGGCCGACCGCACCGGTATGCGCCGGCACCTGGAGCGCGAGGGCCTGCCCGAGGCATACGCTTCGGTGGACGTGGCCCTCGACGCCTGGCGGGCGCTGAGCGTGAGGCACTGGGCGCGCATGGTCGCCGGAGAGACGGACTTCCCCGGACAGCGGCGGGACCGGGTGCGGGAGTTCCTCTCGCAGGAGCTGGCGGACGCCGAGGCCGAGGCGTGGTTCGGACGCCACGCCGCTCACTACGAATCCGCCTGGGCGCTCTTCCCGGACGTGCTGCCCGTACTCGACCTGCTGGACCCCGGCTACCGGCACGGGATCCTCTCCAATGCCAACACCCACCACCAGCACCACAAACTCACCGCCCTCGGCGTCCGGGACCGCTTCGAGTCGATGGTCTGCGCCGTGGAGCTCGGCATCTCCAAGCCGGAGGCCGGCGCCTTCCACGCCGCCTGCGAGGCGCTCGCGCTGGAGCCGCACGAGGTGGCGTACGTGGGCGACGAACCCGACATCGACGCGAGCGGGGCCGTGGCCGCCGGGCTCACGGGGATCTGGCTCGACCGGCGGGGGAGGGGCGGGAGGCCGGATCTCGTGACGATCACCGGGCTCGACCAGCTGCCCGGCCTGCTGGCGGGCAATACCCGTTTTGGAGCGCCGGACACCTTCGGGTAATGTTCTTTCTGCGCCGCCCGAGCGGGCCGAAAGATCCGGCCGGGAAGCGCAGACAGAAGTGAAGCCCCCACCAGGGGTTGCATTTCAGTGGGCTATGGTGTAATTGGCAACACTACGGTTTCTGGTACCGTCATTCTAGGTTCGAGTCCTGGTAGCCCAGCGCAAGACCAAGCAGTACGAGCACGATCAGCAGGACAAGCCCCCGTTGTGTAGCGGCCTAGCACGCTGCCCTCTCACGGCAGTAGCGCCGGTTCGAATCCGGTCGGGGGTACAGATCCTTCCCGCGAGAACATCTGGGTCGCACCCACGTTCTTGATGCAGGATCGCTAGGGCCCCCGTTGTGTAGCGGCCTAGCACGCTGCCCTCTCACGGCAGTAGCGCCGGTTCGAATCCGGTCGGGGGTACTTGTCTCACCATGGGCTATGGTGTAATTGGCAACACTACGGTTTCTGGTACCGTCATTCTAGGTTCGAGTCCTGGTAGCCCAGCGCAAGTCAGCAGTAACCACGCCCCCGTTGTGTAGCGGCCTAGCACGCTGCCCTCTCACGGCAGTAGCGCCGGTTCGAATCCGGTCGGGGGTACAACAGAGCGGTACGGGAAGGCCCTTCACTTCGGTGGAGGGCCTTCTCCGTGTCCCGGCAAGAGATGTGGGGGAGGCAACTCTCCCGCGCTCCACGGTGGTTGGGGTGGCGGCCGGGGGCGGCGGGGGCGGCCGGGAAAAGAAAAGGGCCGCCACGGCGCTGGGGCGGCCTTCCGGAAGAGGGGGGAGAAGTCGTGCGGGCGGGAGGTCAGCCCGTGCGGCGCAGGGCCTCGCTCAGCCGCGCTGCCGAGTCGATGACGGCCTGGGCGTGCATCCGGCCCGGGTGACGGGTCAGGCGCTCGATCGGCCCGGAGACCGAGACCGCGGCGACCACCCGGTTCGAGGGGCCGCGCACCGGGGCGGAGACCGAGGCGACGCCCGGCTCCCGCTCACCGATCGACTGGGCCCAGCCCCGTCGCCGTACGCCGGAGAGCGCCGTCGCCGTGAACCGGGCGCCCTGGAGGCCCCGGTGCAGGCGCTCCGGCTCCTCCCAGGCCATCAGGATCTGGGCGGAGGAACCCGCCTTCATCGTGAGCGTGGAGCCGACCGGCACCGTGTCCCGGAGTCCGGACAGCCGTTCCGCCGCTGCCACGCAGATGCGCATGTCGCCCTGCCGGCGGTAGAGCTGCGCGCTCTCGCCGGTGATGTCGCGCAGGTGGGTGAGTACCGGTCCGGCCGTGGCCAGCAGGCGGTCCTCGCCCGCCGCGGCTGCCAGTTCCGACAGCCGGGGGCCGAGAATGAACCGGCCCTGCATATCCCTCGCCACCATCCGGTGGTGTTCCAGTGCCACGGCCAGTCGATGGGCCGTGGGCCGTGCGAGCCCTGTCGCCGCGACCAGCCCGGCGAGGGTGGCCGGACCGGACTCCAGGGCGCTCAATACCAGAGCTGCCTTGTCGAGAACGCCGACGCCGCTAGAGTTGTCCATACGACGATACTCCCGTCTCACTCTGTGAAACGCAAGTTCAATTTTCGGCGGAAGTTGCGAACCTGTAGGGGCGGCCGCACAACGGCTCGTAGCCACCGCCCCGCACGGGGGTCCGGACGGAGGCACACCGATCTCTAGTTGGGCCGGCGAAGACGCCGGCCGGAGGGAAAGCGATGGGTAGGACACTCGCGGAGAAGGTCTGGGACGACCATGTCGTCCGGCGCGCGGAGGGCGAGCCCGACCTTCTCTTCATCGATCTGCACCTGCTGCACGAGGTGACCAGCCCGCAGGCCTTCGACGGTCTGCGCCAGGCCGGACGTCCGGTACGGCGCCTCGACCTCACCATCGCCACCGAGGACCACAACACCCCGACCCTCGACATCGACAAGCCGATCGCGGACCCCGTCTCGCGCGCCCAGCTGGAGACCCTGCGCAAGAACTGCGCGGACTTCGGCGTACGGCTGCACCCGCTGGGCGACGTCGAGCAGGGCGTCGTCCACGTGGTGGGCCCGCAGCTGGGGCTGACCCAGCCGGGCACCACCGTGGTCTGCGGCGACTCCCACACCTCCACGCACGGCGCGTTCGGCGCGCTGGCGTTCGGCATCGGCACCAGCCAGGTGGAGCACGTCCTGGCCACCCAGACGCTGCCGCTGGCCCGCCCGAAGACCATGGCCATCACGGTCGAGGGCGAACTGCCCGACGAGGTCACCGCCAAGGACCTGATCCTGGCCATCATCGCCCGGATCGGCACCGGCGGCGGCCAGGGCTACATCCTCGAATACCGCGGCTCCGCCATCGAGAAGCTCTCGATGGAGGCCCGGATGACCATCTGCAACATGTCGATCGAGGCCGGCGCCCGCGCGGGCATGATCGCCCCGGACGCCACCACCTTCGACTACCTCGAGGGCCGCGACCACGCTCCCGTGGGCGAGGACTGGGACGCGGCCGTCGCGTACTGGAAGACGCTGCGCTCCGACGACGACGCGGTGTTCGACGCCGAGGTCGTCATCGACGCCACCGAACTCGCCCCGTTCGTCACCTGGGGCACCAACCCCGGCCAGGGCGCGCCCCTGTCGGCCAACGTCCCCGACCCGGCCTCGTACGAGGACGCCTCGGAGCGCTTCGCCGCCGAAAAGGCCCTGGAGTACATGGGGTTGACCGCCGGGCAGCCGCTGCGTGACATCAACGTCGACACCGTCTTCGTAGGTTCGTGCACCAACGGCCGCATCGAGGACCTGCGCAACGCGGCCTCGATCCTGGACGGCCGCAAAGTCGCGAGAGGCGTACGGATGCTGGTCGTCCCCGGCTCGGTCCGGGTCGCCCTCCAGGCCGTCTCCGAGGGCCTGGACAAGGTCTTCACCGAGGCCGGCGCCGAATGGCGGCACGCGGGTTGCTCGATGTGCCTCGGCATGAACCCCGACCAGCTGGCCCCCGGCGAGCGCTCCGCCTCCACCTCGAACCGCAACTTCGAGGGCCGGCAGGGCAAGGGCGGCCGCACCCACCTGGTCTCGCCCCAGGTCGCCGCCGCCACCGCGGTGCTGGGCCATCTGGCCTCGCCCGCCGACCTGTCCGACGCCCGTACCCCCGCCGGAGTCCGATAGCCATGGAAGCATTCACCACGCACACCGGCCGGGCCGTTCCGCTGCGCCGCAGCAACGTCGACACCGACCAGATCATCCCCGCCCACTGGCTGAAGAAGGTCACCCGCGACGGGTTCGAGGACGGCCTCTTCGAAGCCTGGCGCAAGGACGAGAACTTCGTCCTCAACCGCCCCGAGCGCCAGGGCGCCTCGGTCCTGGTCGCCGGTCCCGACTTCGGTACGGGCTCCTCCCGCGAACACGCGGTCTGGGCCCTGCAGAACTTCGGCTTCAAGGCCGTCGTCTCCTCCCGCTTCGCCGACATCTTCCGCGGCAACTCGCTGAAGAACGGCCTGCTCACGGTGGTTCTGGAGCAGAAGGTCGTGGACGCCCTCTGGGAGCTGACGGAGGCCGACCCGACCGCCGAGGTGACCGTCGACCTGGAGGCCCGCCAGGTCCGCGCCGAGGGCATCACCGCCGACTTCGAACTCGACGAGAACGCCCGCTGGCGGCTGCTGAACGGCCTCGACGACATCAGCCTCACCCTTCAGAACGAAGCGGACATCGCGACGTACGAGGCGGCAAGGCCGGTCTTCAAGCCGCGTACCATTGCCGCCTGAGCAGCGCTTTTCCAGGACTGCGCCCCCTGCCTCCCGGCAGGGGGCGCAGTCGCTTGTTGAGACCCCGTCGGGCGACAACTCGCCCCAGATGGCACAATCGGTGCATGGAACGCGACAGCCAACTCAAGCTCTATGGCCAAGTCGCCGACCGATTGAAGGAAGCGCACGCGAAGGTGCGTGCACTGCAAGTCCCGGAGGGCGTACGGATGGCGCTGACCCGGAAGCTGCTGGTCGTCACGGCCGCGGCGAAGCACGATCTCCCGGACGCGGCAAGGCGTCTGGACCGGATGATGAAGGACCTCGATGAGGGCCGATTCCCCGAAGGTGACTGACACGTGGAACTGCGCATCGGTCGACTTCGTTGCGGCACTAGGGTGATTAGCCCGTTTCGTGTTTGATTTGCGGTATATATCTGCCTAACGTGCGAAAAAGCTTGAACACTTTCGTTCTGGCAATGTCTCCGAAGGGGAAGACGTGAACAAGGCGCAGCTCGTAGAAGCGATTGCCGACAAGGTCGGCGGCCGTCAGCAGGCCGCAGACGCTGTCGACGCGGTACTCGACGCGATCGTCCGTGCCGTTGTCGCCGGGGACCGTGTCTCGGTCACCGGCTTCGGCTCGTTCGAGAAGGTCGACCGCCCCGCCCGGTACGCCCGCAACCCGCAGACGGGTGAGCGCGTCCGGGTCAAGAAGACCTCGGTGCCCCGCTTCCGCGCGGGTCAGGGCTTCAAGGACCTGGTGAGCGGCTCGAAGAAGCTCCCCAAGAACGACGTGGCCGTCAAGAAGGCCCCCAAGGGCAGCCTCTCGGGCGGATCTTCCGCCGCCCGTACGACGGTGAAGGCCGCCGCCGCCAAGAAGTCGGCCGCCAAGAAGGCCACCGCGAAGAAGACCACCGCCAAGAAGGCGACTCCGGCGAAGAAGACCACCGCCGCAGCCAAGAAGGTCACCGCGAAGAAGACCACCGCGACGGCCAAGAAGGCCTCCGCGGCCGCGAAGAAGGCGACCCCGGCGAAGAAGGCCGCGACGACCGCCAAGAAGGCCGTCGCCAGCAAGACCGCGCCCGCCAAGAAGACCACGGCGAAGAAGGCGCCCGCGAAGAAGACCACGGCGCGCACCACCACGGCCAAGAAGGCCACCGCACGCAAGAAGTGAGACCGGGCACCCGCTCGCACCTCACAACGCGCCGGGCCGGGCTCCCCTCCGGGGGAGCCCGGCCCGCGGGCTGTCCGGGCCCCGTTCGGCCCAGCGGACACTCCGGGAACGACTGTGACTAGAACGTCTGCAGAGTCACCAGCGTGATCCGCAGGTCCGCCCCCACGCCCTCGCCCTCGATCCGCACCCGCTGCCCCGGACGCAGCAGCAGCAGGCCGCCCGCGTCGAAGGCCGGGGCGTCGAACTCCACCGGGGTGCCGTCGTCCAGCAGCACGCTGCCGCACCGGGTCTCGGGGTCGTACGTGTACGAGGTCGCCTGCATGGGCGGCAGCCTATCGGTCGGACACCGGGGCGGGCACGGCCGCGATCCGCGCCGTGTGCGGCCCCACCCCCAGGGCCAGCGCGACCCGCAGATCCTCGCCCGTATCCACGTCCCGGCGCACCGAGTCGACACCGGACAGCGCTATTTCCGCCGCCCCCGACGCCAGGTGCCGGGCCCCGGACGGACCACCGAAAGCCGGACGGAATTCCGCACCGCTCGCGGCGGCCAGAAATGTCGTCCCGATTCCCGCCGCGTCCCGGAGAAATGCGCTGGGAAAAGCGGAAGCAAAATCGAGCACCCGCGCCAATTCGGCGGTGCGCAGCGCGGGCAGATCCGCGTTGAGCGCGGCCACCGCGGCGGCGGGCCGCACGGCCCGCACGGAGCGGGCGCCGTGCGCGAGCGCCGCGTTGAGACCCGCCCCCGGAGCGTCCGGCACGATCCGCGCCCCGAGCGCGGAAAGGGCCGCCGCGGCCACGGCGTCGTCCGTGACGACCACCACATCCCGCACCCGGGCACAGGCCAGCGCCGCCGCCACCGTGTCCTGGGCGAACGCCAGGGCCAGCCGGGGCCGCGCAGCCTCGCCCGCCGCCCGCCCCAGGCGGCTCTTGGCCCGTGCGAGCGGCTTCAGCGGAACGACCAGGGACCAGGGCCCGGCCGGATCGGTGTTCGTGGCGATCTCCCCCTCCGTACGCGTCAGCACTTATTCTCGCCTGCCGGTACGACAACCCGGAGGCCCCCTACGCAACGTGAGGCGTACGGTGTTCTCGACAGAGCAGGGGCCTGGGGCGAGACTTGACCGTCAGTGGCCAGCCAGCAGGTCGAAGTCCCTAAGGAAGGTGTCCGAGTGTCCCGCCGCAGAATCGGCTTTTGGTACCGCCTGGCGGCGGTTATCGCCAAGCCGCCATTGGTGGTTCTGTTCAAGCGCGACTGGCGGGGGATGGAACACATTCCGGCCGACGGCGGATTCATCACCGCCGTCAATCACAACTCCTATCTGGACCCGCTCTCCTACGGCCACTTCCAGTACAACACCGGGCGGGTGCCGCGGCTCCTGGCGAAGGCCGGCCTCTTCCGCACCCCGTTCGTCGGGATGATGCTGCGCGGCACCGGCCAGATCCCCGTCTACCGCGAGACCACCAACGCCCTGGACGCCTTCCGGGCCGCCGTGGAGGCCATCGAGCGCGGCGAGTGCGTCGCCTTCTACCCCGAGGGCACCCTCACGCGGGACCCCGACATGTGGCCGATGGCCGGCAAGACCGGGGCGGCCCGGGTCGCCCTGATGACCAAGGTGCCCGTCATCCCCGTCGCGCAGTGGGGCGCCAACCTCGCGATGCCGCCGTACGCCAAGGAGAACAAGTTCCGGCTGTTCCCCCGCAAGACGCTCCAGGTGCAGGCCGGACCGCCCGTCGACCTCGACCGCTTCTACGGTCTGGAGCCGACGCCCGAGGTGCTGCGCGAGGCGACCGAGGTCATCATGGCGGCGGTCACCCGCCAGCTGGAGGACCTGCGCGGCGAGAAGGCGCCCGCCGAGCTCTACGATCACCGCAAAGCCCGTGCTGAACAACGGCGCAGGGCCCAGGGAAAGGGACCCACGTGACGCACCCCGTAAAAGCAGCCGTCTTCGGAACCGGCTCATGGGGTACGGCCTTCGCCGTGATCCTCGCCGACGCGGGCTGTGAGGTCACCCTCTGGGGCCGCCGCGCCGAGGTCGCCGAGACCATCAACACCACCCGCACCAACCCGGACTACCTCCCGGGCATCACGCTCCCCGACTCCATCCGCGCCACCACCGACGCCGCCGAGGCCCTGCGCGGCGCGGAGTTCGCCTTCCTCGTCGTGCCCTCCCAGACGCTGCGCGCCAACCTCGCCGACTGGGCCCCGCACCTGGAGCCGGACACCGTCCTGGTCTCCCTGATGAAGGGCGTCGAGCTGGGCACCGCCGAGCTGATGAGCGAGGTGATCGCGGACGTCACCAAGGTCTCCGCCGACCGCATCGCCGTCGTCTCCGGACCCAACCTGGCCAAGGAGATCGCCGAGCGCCGCCCCGCCGCGGCCGTCGTCGCCTGCGCCGACGAGTCCGTCGCCCAGCGCCTCCAGGCCGCCTGCCACACCGCGTACTTCCGGCCGTACACCAACACCGACGTGGTCGGCTGCGAGCTCGGCGGCGCCGTGAAGAACGTCATCGGCCTCGCCGTCGGCATCGCGGACGGCATGGGCCTCGGCGACAACACCAAGGGCTCCCTCATCACCCGGGGCCTCGCCGAGACCACCCGTCTGGGTCTGGCCATGGGCGCGGACCCGTTGACGTTCTCCGGACTCGCGGGCCTGGGCGACCTGGTGGCCACCTGCTCCTCGCCGCTCTCGCGCAACCACACCTTCGGCACCAACCTCGGCCGCGGCATGACGCTCCAGGAGACGATCGCCGTCACCAAGCAGACCGCCGAGGGCGTCAAGTCCTGCGAATCGGTCCTCGACCTGGCCCGCAGGCACGGCGTCGACATGCCCATCACCGAGACCGTCGTCTCCATCGTCCACGAGGGCAAGTCGCCGGTCGTCGCGGTCAAGGAGCTGATGTCGCGGAGCGCCAAGGCCGAGCGACGCTGACGTCTCCCTTACCAGCAGGTACGCTCATCGCGATATGAGCAGCGAGAACCTCCCCCAGAGCCCTGAGCGCCGCGAGAGCCCTGAGCAGCAGCGCCGCAAGCCCCGTGTGGCGGTCGTGTTCGGCGGCCGCAGCTCCGAACACGGCATCTCGGTCGTCACGGCCGGCGCCGTCATGAAGGCCATCGACCGGACGAAGTACGACGTCCTGCCGATCGGCATCACGACGGACGGCCGCTGGGCGCTCACCGCGGACGAGCCCGAACGCATGGCCATCGCCGACCGCAAGGTCCCCGACGTGGACGGCCTCGCCGAGTCCGCCGAGGGCAGCGTCACGCTCTCCGTGGACCCCGGCAGCCGCGAGGTCCTCTACAGCGAACCCGGCTCGGTGCCCAAGGCGCTGGGCGAGGTCGACGTCGTCTTCCCCGTGCTGCACGGCCCGTACGGCGAGGACGGCACCCTCCAGGGGCTCCTGGAACTCTCCGGTGTGCCCTACGTCGGCGCGGGCGTCCTCGCCTCCGCCGTCGGCCAGGACAAGGAGTACATGAAGCGGGTCTTCCTCTCCTTCGGGCTGCCCGTCGGACCGTACGAGGTCGTCCGCCCCCGCGAGTGGGACAACGACCCCGCCGCCGCCCGCAAGCGGATCGTGGACTTCGCCGGCGAGCACGGCTGGCCGCTGTTCATCAAGCCCGCCCGCGGCGGCTCCTCGATGGGCATCACCAAGGTCGACGGGCTCGAAGGACTCGACGAGGCGATCGAGGAGGCCCGCCGCCACGACCCGAAGTTCCTCGTCGAGTCGCTGCTGCGCGGCCGGGAGATCGAGTGCGGGGTGCTGGAGTTCGAGGACGGCCCGCGCGCCAGCGTGCCCGCCGAGATCCCGCCGGTCACCGCGCACGACTTCTACGACTTCGAGGCCAAGTACATCGACTCGGCCGCCGGTCTGGTGCCCGCACCGCTCACCGAGGAGCAGACCGCCGAGGTGCGGCGGCTCGCCGTCGCCGCGTTCGACGCCGTCTCCTGCGAGGGCCTGGTGCGCGCCGACTTCTTCCTCACGGAGGACGGCGGCTTCGTCATCAACGAGATCAACACCCTGCCGGGCTTCACCCCGATCTCGATGTACCCGCGCATGTGGCAGGAGAGCGGTGTCAGCTACCCGGAGCTGGTCGACCGGCTGATCCAGGCCGCGTTGAACCGCTCCACCGGACTGCGCTGACGCACCTGCCCGCGGGCCTCAGAACCGGCTCGGGACCGTCTTCGAGACCGGACCGGCGAACGAGGCCAGCGGCGTGATGTCATGGGCGTACGCCGAGGAGAGCGTGACCTCGACGTACGCCTTGCGGTACGTGGTGGTGAACCGCGGACCGGAGTCCTCGGGCTCCTCCAGCATCCACTTCACCCCGTCCGCCTCGACGCCCTGTGACTGGGGGTCGTCCATCTTCGCGGGCCGGGGGACCCCGCAGCGCAGTACGATCGCCCCGTCCCCCCAGCCGGCGGTCAGCTCCGAATCCGGGGAGGGGTCGCTGCGTTCCAGTTCGAGGACGGCCTTCGGCAGTTCCTCGTACAGGGCCGCGCAGTACGCGGCGGCCTCCGAGGACGGTGTGGGAACCGTGATCGAGGGCTGCGCGTCGCTGAGAGAACAGCCCGCCGCGGCCAGCACGAGCACGGCAGCGGACGGACCGAGGAATATCGAGTGGGGGGAACGGCGGGCGGATGACGTCACCGGCCCAGCCTAGACGGGGGTCAGAGGTGGACGACCGGGCAGGTCAGGGTTCGTGTGATGCCGTCCACCTGCTGCACTTTGGCGACCACCATGCGGCCGAGTTCATCGACCGTGTCTGCCTGGGCCCGCACGATCACGTCGTACGGACCGGTGACGTCCTCTGCCTGGATGACTCCCGGAATCTTGGAAATGGTCTCGGCGACGATCGACGCCTTGCCCACCTCGGTCTGGATGAGGATGTACGCCTGTACCACGGAACCTCCAGGGCGGCCACGAGGATCATGTGGGGGAAAGGGACGCCACGTTATCGCGTCGCCGAGGGCCACGGGGAGACCTACGGGCCGGATGACGTCCACAGCGTGGCGTACAGGGCGCAGAAGTTGACGTATCTCTTGACGGTACCGACAGCACAGACGGCTCGCGACCGGGGGCCCGGACGGGTGTCCGGGGCGATAAAGGAGAGGTGAGACTCGGTGAAGGGAACCGTGGGCGAGTTGGGGGAGTTCGGGCTCATCAGAGAGCTCACGTCCCGGCTCACCACCACTCCGGCGGTACGGCTGGGGCCCGGCGACGACGCCGCGGTCGTGGCCGCCCCCGACCGCAGGGTCGTGGCCAGTACGGACATCCTGCTGGAAGGGCGGCACTTCCGCCGCGACTGGTCGACGGCGTACGACGTCGGCCGCAAGGCCGCCGCCCAGAACCTCGCCGACATCGCGGCGATGGGCGCCGTGCCCACCGCACTGCTCCTCGGCCTCGTCGTCCCCGCGGACCTTCCCGTCACCTGGGCCGCCGAGCTGATGGACGGGCTGCGCGACGAGTGCCAGGTGGCGGGCGCGGCCGTGGTCGGCGGCGATGTGGTCGGCGGCGACACGATCACCGTCGCGATCACCGCGCTCGGCGATCTGCGCAACCACGAACCGGTCACCCGGGGCGGCGCCCGCCCCGGCGACGTCGTCGCGGTCACCGGCTGGCTCGGCTGGTCCGCCGCCGGATACGCCGTGCTCTCCCGCGGCTTCCGCTCGCCCCGCGCCTTCGTCGAGGCCCACCGCCGCCCCGAACCGCCGTACCACGCGGGCCCCGCGGCCGCCGGACTCGGCGCCACCGCGATGACCGACGTCAGCGACGGCCTCGTCGCGGACCTCGGGCACATCGCGGAGTCCAGCAAGGTCCGCATCGACCTGCGCTCCGGCCTCATCGACATCCCCTCGCAGATGTCCGACATCGGCCAGGCCGTCGGCGTCGACCCGCTCCAGTGGGTGCTGACCGGGGGAGAGGACCACGCGATCGTGGCGACCTTCCCGCCGGACGTGAAACTGCCCGCCCGCTGGAAGGTCATCGGCGAGGTCCTCAACCCCTCCGCCCTGCCCCAGGTCACCGTCGACGGCGCGCCCTGGACCAGCAAGGGCGGCTGGGACCACTTCGGCTCCATCGAGGACACCCAGCCGCGCGCGTGAGCGTTAGATTGCTGCGTATGCCCATACGTACCGCTGTACCGCCCCGTGTGCTCACCGTCGCCGGATCCGACTCCGGCGGCGGTGCGGGGATCCAGGCCGATCTGAAGACCATGCTCGCTCTCGGCGTGCACGGCATGAGCGTGCTCACCGCCGTCACCGCACAGAACTCCCTCGGCGTCCAGGGCGCGTGGGAGCTTCCGGCGGACGCCGTACGCGCCCAGTACCGCAGCGTCGTCGACGACATCGGCGTCCAGGCCGTGAAGACCGGCATGCTCGCCTCGGCCGCCCTCGTGGAGACCGTCGCCGAACTCCTCGCCGGGACCGACGCCCCCGTCGTCGTCGACCCGGTCGGGGTCTCCAAGCACGGCGACGCGCTGCTCGCCGCCGAGGCCCTCGATTCCGTACGGACGAAGCTGCTGCCCGTCGCCACCGTCGCCACCCCGAACCTCGACGAAGTGGCCCAGCTCACGGGGGTCCGGGTCACCGACGAGAGCGATATGCGCCGGGCCGCCGAGGAGATCCTCGCCTTCGGGCCGCGCTGGGTCGTCATCAAGGGCGGCCACCTGCCCGGCGAGGCGGTGGACCTGCTCACCGACGGGAGCGCGGAACACTGGCTGCGCGCCCCCCGGCACGACAACCGCCACACCCACGGCACCGGCTGCACGCTGGCCTCCGCCATCGCCTCCGGGCTCGCGCTCGGCAGGGACGTGCCCACGGCGGTACGGGACGCGAAGACGTACGTCACCGGCGCGATCGAGGCCGGCTTCCCGCTCGGCGGCGGCATCGGCCCGGTCGACCACGGCTGGCTGACCCGGACGGCCGTCTGAGCACGTCAAAAAGCCGGTCCACCGAGGTGGACCGGCTTTTTGGGCAACCGGAAGGCTGCGCTACGACGGGGACGTCAGCGCGCGACCTTGCCGGCCTTGATGCACGAGGTGCAGACGTTGAGCCGCTTCGGCGTCCGACCGACCACGGCACGCACGCGCTGGATGTTGGGATTCCAGCGACGGGACGTACGGCGGTGCGAGTGCGAAATGCTGTTGCCGAAGCTCGGCCCCTTGCCGCAAACGTCGCAGTTGGCAGCCACGGGTCACTCCAAAGACTTCAGATGCACTTACAGTGAATTCCGGCGCGCCGGATTCATGTGACTGAAGTGGCGACACCGGAGGAATGGGCCCGACTCTCATCGGGCAACCGGAGCAGCATACAACGCCTGCTTCGGAGATACGAAACTACCACGGGTCGGCCGCCCGCCCTCCCGCCCCCTGTCCGGGCCGGAACCCCGGCAACCGGGCTAACCTGCGGTGCAGCCCGTTGCCACGGCCGATCGAGGAGGACCATCGGTGCCGCAGCTCCCCGACGATCTGGACGCCGTCGCGGTGCGCACGTGGTGCTCACTGGCCCTGGAGGCCCTGGGCCGGGAGCGCGCGGAGATCGACGCGATCAACGTCTACCCCATCGCCGACGGGGACACCGGCACCAACCTCTATCTGACCGTCGAGTCCGCCGCCGCGGCCGTCGAAGCGGTGTTCGCCGCCCATGAGACCGGCGCCACCGTGCCCGCCACCGCCGACGCCGTACGCGCCATGGCGCACGGCGCCCTGATCGGGGCCCGCGGCAACTCCGGCACGATCCTGGCCCAGCTGCTGCGCGGCATGGCCGGAGTGCTCGCCGACGGCGGCGACGCGGCCCATCTGCGCCTCGCCCTCACGAGCGCCGCCGACGCCGCCCGGCAGGCCGTCGCCCACCCCGTCGAGGGCACCGTGCTCACCGTCGCCGCCGCGGCCGCCGAGGCCGCCCGGGGGGAGGACCCCGACCTGCGGGCCGTCGTGAACGCCGCGTACGCGGGGGCGCTCGCGGCCCTCGCCAGGACCCCGGAACAGCTCGCCGTCCTCGGCCGGGCGGGCGTGGTCGACGCCGGGGGGCGGGGGCTGGTGGCGGTCCTGGGCGCACTGGTGGAGACGGTGACCGGGCAGGCTCCGGTACGTGGGCCCCGCAGCGGCCCCGGGAAGGCGCCCGCGCCCGTGGACGGCGGGTCCGTGGTGGGCCTTCCGGTGGGCGGCACCCCGGTCGAGGGCGTCACGGAGGGGGGCTTCCCGGCGGGCGGCGTTCCGGGTGGTGGTGTCCCCGGGGGCGGTGTTTCCCCGGGGGAGGGCCCGCTCGACTGCCCCGAGGACGCGGACGGCGGCGGGCCCGCGTTCGAGGTGATCTACCTCCTGGAGGCCCGTGACGAACAGGTGGCCCGGCTGCGCGCCCGGCTCGACGCCCTGGGCGACTCCCTGGTCGTGGTCGGCGGCGACGGGCTCTGGCACGTCCACGTGCACGTCGACGACGCCGGGGCCGCCGTGGAGGCGGGCGTCGAGGCTGGCCGGCCGTACCGGATCCGGATCACCCACTTCGCCACCGAGAGCGGCCACGACCTCCGCGTCCAGGCCGAACCCGCCCAGCGCGCCGTCGTCGTCGTGGTCCCCGGCGACGGACTGGCCGGGCTCTGCACCGAGGCCGGCGCCACCACCGTGATCGCCCGGCCCGGCGAACCGCCCGCCAGCGGCGAACTGGTCGACGCCATCCGCCGCGCCCACGCCCGCGAGGTGGTGCTCCTGCCCAACGACGCGGCCCTGCGCCACACCGCGGCGGCCGCCGCCGAACAGGCCAGGACCGAGGGGGTCCGGGTCGCCCTCGTCCCCACCCGCGCCGCCGTCCAGGGCATCGCCGCCCTCGCCGTCCACGAGCCCGACCGCGGCTTCGACGAGGACGTGGTCGCCATGACCGCCGCCGCCGGCGCCACCCGCTACGCCGAACTGGCCGTCGCGGAACGCCAGTCGTGGACCATGGCCGGGATCTGCCAGGCCGGGGACATCCTCGGCCTGATCGACGGCGACGTGGCCGTGATCGGCGCCGACGTCCCGGCCACCGCCCGCACCGTGCTCGACCGGATGCTGGCGGCCGGCGGCGAACTGGTCACCCTCGTCCTCGGCGAGGACGTCCCCGACTCGCTGGCCGACGCGCTGGAGGCGCATGTGCGCGAGGGCCACCTCGCCGTGGACACCGTGGTCTACCGGGGCGGGCACCAGCGCGCACCCCTGCTGATCGGCGTCGAGTAGCGCCGGTATCCGCTGCGCGGTCGCGCCCGGCGGACAGCTGTCAGTGCCGTGGTGTGCAATGGATCGCGTGTCCTCGTTCGATGAACCTCTCAAGAAGCTGCTCGGCGGAGCCACCGCGAAGGTGATGGCCGAACACCTCGACCTGCACACGGTCGGTGATCTGCTGCACCACTACCCGCGGCGGTACGAGGAGCGCGGCAAGCTGACCGCGCTGGCCGACCTCCCGCTGGACGAGCACGTCACGGTGCTCGCCCAGGTCGCCGACGCCCGGATCCTGACGTTCAACAACGGCCGGGGCAAACGCCTGGAGGTCACTCTGACCGACGGCAGCGGCCGCCTCCAGCTGGTCTTCTTCGGCCACGGCGTCCACAAGCCGCACAAGGAGCTGCTGCCGGGCCGCCAGGCGATGTTCGCGGGCAAGGTCTCCGTCTTCAACCGCAAGATGCAGCTGGCCCACCCCACGTACCAACTGCTCGACGCCTCCGACACGGACGAGGCGACCGAGGCCGTGGACGCCTTCGCCGGACGGCTGCTGCCGATCTACCCCGCCTGCAAGCAGCTCGACTCCTGGCGGATCGCCAAGGCCGTCGACGCCGTCCTGCCCAGCGCGCGGGACGCGGTGGACCCGCTGCCCGCCTCTCTCCGCGAAGGCCGGGGCTTCACTCCGCTGCCCGAGGCCCTGCTGAAGGTGCACCGCCCGCAGACGAAGGCGGACATCGAGGACGCCAGGGCCCGGCTCAAGTGGGACGAGGCCTTCGTCCTCCAGGTCGCCCTGGCCCGCCGCCGGTACGCCGACACCCAGCTCCCCGCCGTCGCCCGCCGCCCCGTCGCGGACGGCCTGCTGGACGCCTTCGACGCCAAGCTGCCCTTCACCCTCACCGAGGGCCAGGAGAAAGTCAGCAAGGAGATCTTCGACGACCTGGCCACCGAACACCCCATGCACCGCCTCCTCCAGGGAGAGGTGGGTTCGGGCAAGGCCCAGCCCCTCGACTCGCTGGTTCTGACACCCGGCGGATTCAAGCCGATGGGAGAGCTCCGGGTCGGAGACGAGGTCGTCGTGCCCGCCGGCGAGGTCGCCATCGTCGATGGAGTGTTTCCGCAGGGTGAGCGTGAGGTGTGGCGTCTGCTCCTCTCCGACGGCAGCTCCGTCGAGTGCGACGACGAGCATCTCTGGATCGTCGGCACCAGCTGTGGGTGGCATCGCGGTCAGCCTCCCAAGGTGATGACGACGCGGGAGATCCGCCTCGATACCTTCAAGGCCAACGGATCGTCCAAGTGGTACATCCCCGTGGCGACGCCCGTCGATCTGGGAGACGATGGCGCCCTTCCGCTCGATCCCTACCTGCTCGGCCTGCTGTTGGGCGACGGGTCATTCCGGCACAACCTGCGGCTGTCCACGGTCGACGACGAGATTCACGCCGCGGTAGGGGCGGCGGTCTCACCGGAGTGCCATCTGGCTCCTGTGACCGGGTCTCCCTGCGACTACACGATCCAACTGGCCGAACGGACCGGAGGCATGCGGAACCCAGTGATCCAGGTACTCCGTGACCTGGGCCTTTGGGGCTTGACCTCCCACGACAAGTTCGTTCCGGCCTTCTTCAAGAACACCTCGATCAAGAATCGGCTGGCCCTGCTGCAGGGCTTGCTGGATACGGACGGGACGATCCAGGCGGACGGGCTGAGCGTTTCCTTCTGCTCCGCGTCGCTCAGGCTTGCGGAAGACGTGGCCTGGATCGTGCGCTCGCTGGGAGGCCGCGCGCGAGTGCTGCCGAGGAAGAATGCCTTCAACGTCTCGATCGCACTGCCTGATGAATTTGCTCCTTTCCGGCTGACCCGCAAGGCGGAGCGAGTGCGGCCTCGGCCCGAATACAACACCTTCCGCCGCGGAATCCGCGGTGTGGAGCATGTGGGCAGGAAGCCTGTCCAGTGCATCAGCGTCGCTCATCCGAGCCACGCCTACATCACGGACCACTTCACGGTCACGCACAACACGATGGTGGCCCTGCGCGCCATGCTCACCGTGGTCGACGCGGGCGGCCAGGCCGCGATGCTCGCCCCCACCGAGGTCCTCGCCCAGCAGCACCACCGCTCCATCACCGAGATGATGGGCGAGCTGGCCGAGGGCGGCATGCTCGGCGGCTCGGACCGGGGCACCAAGGTCGTCCTGCTCACCGGCTCCATGGGCATGGCAGCCCGTCGCCAGGCCCTGCTCGACCTGGTCACCGGCGAGGCCGGCATCGTCATCGGCACCCACGCCCTCATCGAGGACAAGGTGCAGTTCCACGACCTGGGCCTGGTCGTCGTGGACGAACAGCACCGCTTCGGCGTCGAACAGCGCGACGCCCTCCGGTCCAAGGGGAAGCAACCGCCCCACCTCCTCGTCATGACCGCCACACCCATTCCCCGTACGGTCGCGATGACGGTCTTCGGCGACCTGGAGACCTCCGTCCTGGACCAGCTCCCGGCCGGCCGCTCCCCGATCGCCAGCCACGTCGTCCCCGCCAAGGACAAGCCCCACTTCCTCGCCCGCGCCTGGGAGCGCGTGCGCGAGGAGGTGGAGAACGGCCACCAGGCGTACGTCGTCTGCCCCCGCATCGGCGACGACGCGGAGGAGGCTGAGGGCAAGGGCGGGAAGAAGGCGAAGGCGAAGAAGGTGGCTCCCGAGGAGGACGGGGACAAGCGCCCGCCGCTCGCCGTCCTGGAGATCGCCGACGAGCTGCGCAAGGGCGCGCTGGCCGGGCTGAGCGTCGAGGTGCTGCACGGCAGGATGCACCCCGACGAGAAGGACGACGTCATGCGCCGGTTCGCCGCCGGGGCCGTGGACGTCCTGGTCGCCACCACCGTCATCGAGGTCGGCGTCAACGTCCCCAACGCCACCGCCATGGTGATCATGGACGCCGACCGCTTCGGCGTCTCCCAGCTCCACCAGCTGCGCGGCCGCGTCGGCCGTGGCTCAGCCCCCGGGCTCTGCCTGCTGGTCAGCGAGGCCCACGAGGCGAGCCCCGCCCGCGCCCGGCTCTCCGCCGTCGCCGCCACCCTCGACGGCTTCGAGCTCTCCCGTATCGACCTCGAACAGCGTCGCGAGGGCGATGTGCTGGGCCAGGCGCAGTCCGGAGTGCGTTCCTCGCTGCGGATGCTCACGGTCATCGACGACGAGGAAGTGATCGCCGCCGCCCGCGAGGAGGCCGTCGCGGTCGTCGCCGCCGACCCGGATCTCGAGCATCTGCCCGAGCTGCGCACGGTGCTGGCCGCCCTGCTCGACAAGGACCGCGAGGAGTATCTCGACAAGGGGTGAGGGAGCGGGGGCCGACCCGCCGGTCGGGCCGGTGCGGGCCGTACGCCATATCGTGGACGCACGGCCCGCGCCCAGCGCGAGCCCTTCTGCTTCGCCCCCGACCCCGAGGACCCGACACCCATGACCCGCGTGATCGCCGGCTCGGCCGGCGGACGCCGCCTGGCCGTCCCGCCCGGCACCGGCACCCGCCCCACATCCGACCGTGCGCGCGAGGGCCTCTTCTCCACCTGGGAAGCGCTGCTCGGCACCCTCGAAGGCAGCCGTGTCGCCGATCTGTACGCCGGATCCGGCGCCGTCGGCCTCGAAGCGCTCTCCCGGGGCGCGGTCCACGCCCTGCTCGTCGAGGCCGACCCGAAGGCGGTCCGCACCGTCCGCGACAACGTCCGCGCCCTCGGCCTCCCCGGCGCCGAGGTCCGTACCGGCAAAGCCGAGCAGATCGTGACAGGACCGGCGCCCTCGGACCCGTACGACATCGTCTTCCTGGACCCGCCGTACGCCGTCACCGACGACGATCTTCGCGAGATCCTGCTCACACTCCGTGCTCAGGGGTGGCTCACAGCCGATGTGCTCGTCACGGTGGAACGCAGCACCCGGGGCGGAGAATTCGGCTGGCCCGCCGGATTCGAGCCACTGCGGGCCCGTCGCTACGGCGAGGGAACGCTTTGGTACGGTCGCGCCGCCGCTACGTGCGAAGACGCACGATGACCGGACCGGAGAGCGAGGGAATCACAGTGCGCCGCGCCGTCTGTCCGGGGTCGTTCGACCCCATCACCAACGGACATCTCGACATCATTGGCCGAGCCTCGAAGCTGTACGACGTGGTGCATGTGGCGGTGATGATCAACCAGTCCAAGAAGGGGCTGTTCACCGTGGACGAGCGGATCGAGCTGATCCGCGAGGTCACCGCCGACTTCGGCAACGTCGAGGTGGAGTCCTTCCACGGACTGCTGGTCGACTTCTGCAAGCAGCGGGAGATCCCGGCGATCGTGAAGGGCCTGCGGGCCGTCAGCGACTTCGACTACGAGCTGCAGATGGCCCAGATGAACAACGGCCTCTCGGGCGTCGAGACGCTCTTCGTGCCGACCAACCCGACGTACAGCTTCCTGTCGTCCTCGCTGGTCAAGGAGGTGGCGACCTGGGGCGGCGACGTCTCCCACCTGCTGCCGCCGACCGTCCACGAGGCACTCGTGGAGCGCCTCGGCCAACGCTGAGTCACTGACGGGCCGTCACCAGGTGTCGGGCGGCGGCCGACTGGCCTTAAAGTCGTCCCGTCCGTCTCCAACGGAGCAGCAGCTTCAACAGAGCAGCAGAGAGTGGCGAGCACACGGTGGACGTGCAGAAGAAGCTCGACGAGATCGTCGAAGCGGTCGGGAGCGCCCGATCCATGCCCATGTCGGCCTCGTGCGTGGTCAACCGCGCCGAGCTGCTCGCCATGCTCGAAGAGGTACGCCAGGCCCTGCCCGGCTCCCTCGCCCAGGCCCAGGAGCTGATCGGCGGCCATGAGCAGCTCGCCGAGCAGGCCCGGCAGGAGGCCGAGCGGATCATCGAGTCCGCCCACGCCCAGCGCGGCTCGCTGATCTCCGAGACCGAGATCGCCCGCCGGTCGCAGAGCGAGGCCGACCGGATCCTGTCCGAGGCCCGCCGCGAGGCCGAGGAGGTCAGGGCCGAGGCCGACGACTACGTCGACAGCAAGCTCGCGAACTTCGAGGTCGTCCTCACCAAGACCATCGGCTCCGTGGACCGGGGCCGCGAGAAGCTCCTCGGCCGTGGCCAGGGCCTGGACGAGCAGGGTTACCAGGACCCCGACTTCGCCGAGGCCCCCGAGCGCAGCGCCGACCCGGAGACGCTGAAGCAGCGGGCCGACGCGTATGTGGACGCCAAGTTCGGCGCCTTCGAAGCGGTCCTCGCCAAGACGCTGGAGGCGGTCGGCCGCGGCCGGCAGAAGCTGCACGGCCGGGTCGCCAGCGACGACCTCGGCGCGCACATGGCCGCCCAGGACGCCGCCGGCGGCCAGGGCCACACCAGCGACGCCGACTACCTGGCCGGCCTCGCCGAGCTCGCCCCGGAACCGCAGCAGGCGCCCCAGCAGCAGCCGCCGCAGCAGCCCCAGTACCCCGCACAGCCGCAGGGCGAGCCGAGTTACGCGCAGGCGACGTACGGCTACCAGGAGCAGCCGCTCCAGCAGGGCGTCCAGGACGCGTACGGCTACCAGCAGCAGCCCGACCCGTACGCGGCGTACCAGCAGCAGGGGGGCTACGACCCGAACGGCTACCCGCCCCAGCCGGAGACCCAGCCGGACTACGGCTGGCAGCAGCAGTCCCAGCAGCAGCCGCAGGCCCAGGCGCCCGACCAGCAGGGCGGGGGAGCGCTGGACGAGACCAGCCTCTTCGACACCAGCATGATCGACCTGGAACAGCTGCGCCGGTACGAACAGGGCCGCTGACCCCGGGGCGGGCCGCCCCGATTGGGTGCTGAGCGGTCCGTCCAGTATCCTGAATCCTCGGTCGCACATAGGTCCGCGATCTCGGCTGCCCGTTTCGTCTGCGAGACGGAGACGGTTCGTCCCCGGACCACAGACGACCCTCCCTTAGCAACACGACACCCATGATTCGAAAGCGGGAAAAGCCCTGAACGGCCACCTCGACCACCGAAACCCTCTCGTGTTCGATACGCACGAGCTGGGTCGGCGTCCCGGTGCCCTGAAGCGGCTGACCCGCTCGGTGGACGCACCCGGTTCACCGATCCTGGGCATCGACGGCGTCATCGGCGTGCCGGAAGGCGCACCCGTGGAGCTGGACCTCCGCCTCGAATCGGTCATGGAAGGGGTGCTTGTCACAGGCACCGCCCGTGCAACCGCCGAGGGGGAGTGCGTAAGGTGTCTGGAGCCGCTGACCGTAGAGGTCGACGCGGACTTCCAGGAAATGTTCTCGTACCCTGACGCCGATGACCGGGGCCGCAGCAGTGCGGCGGAACCGGCCGACGACGCCGAGGACGACGAGGACAGGTTCTTCCTCGAGGACGGCTTGTTCGACCTCGAGTCAATGCTGCGTGACGCGGTAGTGCTCGCACTGCCCATGCAGCCGGTGTGCAAGGAGACCTGCGCCGGTCTGTGTTCCGAATGCGGAATCAGGCTGGACGAGAATCCGGACCATCACCACGATGCCCTCGACATTCGTTGGGCGGCATTGCAAGGACTCGCCGAGACCGTTCAGGACGGCGAGAAGGACAACATGGGCGGCGCCGAACCGGGCGTCGACGAGAAGCAGGAGAAGTAGCCGTGGCTGTTCCGAAGCGGAAGATGTCGCGCAGCAACACGCGCCACCGCCGGTCGCAGTGGAAGGCTGCGGTCCCCACCCTGGTTTCGTGCGAGCGTTGCCAGGAGCCCAAGCTCCAGCACATTGCGTGCCCGAGCTGCGGCACCTACAACAAGCGCCAGGTCCTCGAGGTCTGAGCGGCTGGTGAGAGGCCCGATGTCTGAGTTGTCCAGCGCCAAGAAGCAGGCAGACAACGTCAACACAGCCTCGTCCCACACGCTTCTGGAAGGGCGGCTCGGGTATCACCTCGAGTCCGCCCTTCTGGTGCGTGCGCTGACCCACCGTTCGTACGCATACGAGAACGGCGGTCTGCCCACCAACGAGCGGCTCGAATTCCTCGGGGATTCGGTGCTCGGCCTGGTGGTCACGGACACGCTGTACCGCACCCACCCCGACCTGCCCGAAGGCCAGCTGGCCAAGTTGCGGGCCGCGGTGGTCAACTCGCGTGCACTTGCGGAAGTGGGCCGCGGCCTCGAACTCGGCTCCTTCATCCGGCTCGGCCGCGGTGAAGAGGGCACGGGGGGCCGGGACAAGGCTTCCATCCTCGCCGACACACTGGAAGCAGTGATCGGCGCGGTCTATCTCGACCAGGGCCTCAGCGCGGCCTCGGAGCTGGTCCACCGGCTCTTCGACCCGCTGATCGACAGGTCCTCGAACCTCGGTGCCGGCCTGGACTGGAAGACCAGCCTCCAGGAGCTCACCGCGAGCGAGAGCCTCGGAGTCCCCGAGTACCTCGTCACGGAGACCGGCCCGGATCACGAGAAGACCTTCACTGCTGCCGCTCGCGTCGGTGGTGTCTCGTACGGCACCGGCACCGGCCGTAGCAAGAAGGAAGCGGAGCAGCAGGCGGCCGAGTCCGCCTGGCGTGAGATCAGCGCCGCCGCAGAGGCACGGCAGGCCGCGGAGAAGTCCGCGGCCGACGGAGGGGCCGCCGACACCCCTGCCGACCCGTCGCCGAACACGGACGCCGCTCCGGCCTGAAGCAGAACGGGAACCCCTCGGTGCCATGCGCACCGGGGGGTTTTCCCTGTCCCGGGGAGCGGTTCCGCGGTTCTCGCCCGACCCGCTCCCGTACTACCGTCGACGTGTCTGGAGTAGTGCATCGTGCCCGAGCTGCCCGAGGTCGAAGTCGTACGCCGGGGCCTGGAGCGCTGGGTCAGCGGCCGCACCGTCACCGAGGTCGAGGTCCTGCACCCGCGCTCGGTCCGCCGGCACCTCGCGGGCGGCGTCGACTTCGCCGCCCGGCTGCGCGGAGCCCGCTTCGGGGCGGCGATGCGCCGCGGCAAGTACCTCTGGGTGCCGATCGAGGAGGCCTCCGCCTCCCTGCTGGGCCACCTCGGCATGAGCGGACAACTGCTGGTGCAGCCCGCGGACGCCCCCGACGAGAAGCACCTGCGGGTCCGGATGCGGTTCGACGACGCGCTCGGCACCGAGCTGCGCTTCGTCGACCAGCGCACCTTCGGCGGGCTCTCGCTCCATGACAACACCCCCGACGGCCTGCCGGACACCATCGCGCACATCGCCCGGGACCCCCTCGACCCGCTCTTCGACGACGCCGCGTTCCACACCGCGCTGCGCCTGCGCCGTACGACGGTCAAGCGGGCCCTGCTCGACCAGTCGCTGATCAGCGGCGTCGGCAACATCTACGCGGACGAGGCGCTCTGGCGCGCCAAGCTGCACTACGACCGGCCCACCGCGACCCTGACCCGCCCCAAGTCCGCCGAGCTGCTCGGCCACGCCCGCGACGTCATGAACGCGGCCCTCGCCCAGGGCGGCACCAGCTTCGACAGCCTGTACGTCAACGTGAACGGCGAGTCCGGCTACTTCGACCGGTCGCTCGATGCGTACGGCCGGGAGGGCGAGCCCTGCCACCGGTGCTCCACCCCGATGCGCCGCCGCGCCTGGATGAACCGCTCCAGCTACTACTGCCCGCGCTGTCAGCGGCCGCCGCGCGCCTCGTCGTAACGCGCACGGGCGGCGAGCACCTCGCCCATCCGCCCCTCCACGAGGTGGATCAGCCCGAGGAGCTTCTCCGTGACCTCGCGGCCGAACGGAGTGAGCTCGTAGTCCACGCGCGGCGGGTTGACCGGCTGGGCCTCCCGCAGGACGAGCCCGTCGCGCTCCAGCGCGTGCAGGGTCTGGGAGAGCATCTTCTCGCTGACCCCGTCGACCCGGCGGCGCAGCTCGTTGAAGCGGAGGCTCTCCTCGTACAGCGCGCCGAGCGTCAGACCGCCCCAGCGGCCGGTGACATGCTCCAGCGTCGAGCGCGAGGGGCACGCGCGGGAGAAGACGTCGAACGCGAGGCTGTCGAAGCTGTCCGTACTCGTGCTGTCCGTACCCGTATCGCTGGCCATACCAAAAGCTTACTCCCGCACAGTGCTCACCCCGAGGGAGCGCTGTACGGGAGTAAGTAGACCTGGGGGATGGGTTCAGAAGCCGAAGTTCTGGACCCACCACGGGCCGCCGGAGCCCTCGTGGACGCCGATGCCGATGGTCTTGTAGTCGCAGTTGAGAATGTTCGCGCGGTGGCCTTCGCTGTTCATCCAGCCCTCCATCACGGCCTGGGCGTCCGCCTGGCCGCGCGCGATGTTCTCCGCGGCGAGCCCCTGCACACCGGCCTGCGCGGCCCGGTCCCAGGGAGTGTCGCCGTCCGGGTCCGTGTGGTCGAAGAAGCCCCGGGCCGCCATGTCCTCGCTGAAGTTCTGCGCGAGGGACGTCAGCGGGGCGCTGGTGGTCAGCGGGGAGCAGCCGACCTTCGCCCGCTCCTCGTTCACCAGGGCCAGCACCGCGGTGCGTGCGGAGGCGTCGGTGGGGGAAGGACTCGGCTTCTTGCTGGGCGGCGGGGCGGCGGAGGTCTTCGGCGGGGCCGGGGCCCTGCTCGCCGGAGCGGTGCTCTTCTCCGGGGACGAGGTGGGCGCCTTCGCCTTCTCGGACGGGGTGGCGGCCGGCTTCTTCGACGGGGTCTTCGAGGCGGCGGCCGACTTCGACGGCGTCTTCGAGGGCGAGGCCGAGGCGGAGGGCGTCTTGGACGACGTCGTGGACGGGGTCTTCGACGGGCTCTTGCTCGGCGCCTCCGGGCGCTCGCTGCCCCGGTCGGCGGGGGAGGAGGACCGGTCGGCCGGTGCGGTGGTGCCGCCGCCCTGCGTCAGCAGGTCCGGAGCGCCGCCGGTGCGCACCTGGTCGGCGGCGGTGGTGTTGCCCGAGGTGTAGGTGTCACCACCGGGGAGCAGGCCGGAGGCGACGGCCACCGCGCCGACGGCCACGGCCGCCGAGACACCGAGGAGCCCGGTACGGATGGGCACGGCGGACTTCTTCCGACGCGTGCCCCGGTGCCGGGAAGCGGCCCCGGCCGCGGGTTCTTCAGCGGCGGGGCCTGCGGCGGATCGTCGGTGGCGTCCCATGCGCTGTGCCTTCCTGATACTCCGGACGCCGTTGCGACGTCGCTCGACTGCCCCGTTGCCGCCTCGTTGATCGAATGCCGTCGGACGCGGAGTGAGTCCCGCTTGATCGACTTTCCGTCTTTCCGTCGACACGCGTCCGATACTCACCCGATCGAGTGAGGCTGTTGCGACGGGACTGTAGCCCATGGGCGAAACGGGGCGACGTGCTTCGAGAGCAATGGGCCGGTTAGCGTTCGGGCATGAACGAAGAAGCGCGCCTCGTCGTCTGGGTACGCGGCCGAGTACAGCAAGTAGGCTTCCGCTGGTTCACCAGGGCAAATGCTTTGGAGATCGGTGGGCTCATCGGGTTCGCCCTCAATCTCGACGACGGCAGGGTGCAGATCGTGGCCGAAGGGCCACGTGACAATTGCCACCGTCTGCTGGACTGGCTGCGGTCCGACGACACACCCGGGCGCGTGGACGGAGTCACTGAGATCTGGGACACCCCGCGCGGCGGATATGACGGATTCGCCATCCGCTGATCCCACCCCCGCGCGGCCTCTCGGATCCGCCCGGCCGACGCCGCGCGCCGAACGGTCACCGGAACGCCGGCCCGGGCCCCGCACCCGAAATGACCTGCGACGGGACCCGGCGGCAGCCGATGGTTGCCAGATGCGGGATGTCGTGCAAGGCTGCGGCATTGACGAAGATCCGCGCACCCCTCGGGGTCCCGCAGGAGAGTCGCGCCGCATGATCGTCCGGCCGCGCGCCCCCGGGACACCCGGGTACACAGGGTGTGATCGTGTTGACCGTCAAACTTTTTGGTGAGACGCTGAAAACCCCGCGCACCTTAGCTGTTCGGTAGAGCTGATAAGCAGCAGAACCGCAGTGGTGACAGAGCCCTGCCGAGCACCGCGGGTGCGATCCCCTGACGACCCACACCGCATCGGTCGGTCACTCATTGTGGAGGACCATCCATCATGGCAAAGGCGCTTCTCGGTTACGTCGGCGGTTCCGACCCGCGACTCCTCGCCGAGATGCGACGGCTCCAGCAGCGCGTCCAGGACCTGGAATCCGAGCTCAACCGGATCCAGGACGAGAACGACGCGCTCAACGCCGCCGCCCAGCACCAAGAGTCGCTGCTCGACAGCATCGACATCGACGTACCCCAGGGCGAGCCTGCGCTGACCTGACCACGTCGGCCCCTCGGGCCGGTCGGGCCGGGCACGCTCAGTAGCCTCGGAACACCTCTGATTCGTCCTGCGTAACGGATCGCCGTCCCCGAACACCGGGGTCCCCGTAGCACCGGGGATGTCGATGTCCGGTCGTTCTGCGATGCACCGCGCAGGACCGCAGCTGGATTCACAGAGCGACACCAGCAAGATTCACAGGGACGCTTCGGCGTCCCTTTTTTCTTTGCCCGGCCCCCACCCCGGACGTACCGGGCTTCGCTTACCGTCTGATGTGCCCTGCACCTTCATCAGCGAAACCGAGAGCGAAAGGTAGAGTCCGGCGGCGTGCACCTCAAGGCCCTGACCCTGCGTGGTTTCAAATCGTTCGCGTCCGCCACCACCCTGCGGTTCGAACCGGGGATCACCTGCGTTGTCGGACCCAATGGGTCCGGAAAGTCCAATGTGGTGGACGCGCTCTCCTGGGTCATGGGGGAACAGGGCGCCAAATCCCTGCGCGGCGGCAAGATGGAAGACGTGATCTTCGCCGGGACGACCGGGCGGCCGCCGCTCGGCCGCGCCGAGGTGTCGCTGACCATCGACAATTCCGACGGCGCATTGCCCATCGAGTACGCCGAAGTGACGATCACTCGGATCATGTTCCGCAATGGCGGCAGCGAATACCAGATCAATGGAGACACCTGTCGGCTGCTGGACATCCAGGAACTCCTCTCCGACTCCGGCATCGGCCGCGAGATGCACGTCATCGTCGGCCAGGGCCAGTTGGACTCCGTGCTGCACGCCGACCCGATGGGCCGCCGGGCCTTCATCGAGGAGGCCGCGGGCGTGCTCAAGCACCGCAAGCGGAAAGAGAAGGCGCTGCGGAAGCTGGACGCGATGGGCGCCAACCTGGCCCGCGTCCAGGACCTCACCGACGAACTGCGTCGCCAGCTCAAACCGCTCGGCCGGCAGGCCGCCGTCGCCCGCCGGGCCGCCGTCATCCAGGCCGACCTGCGCGACGCCCGGCTCCGCATCCTCGCGGACGACCTGGTGACCCTGCGGGACGCGCTGCGCGACGAGATCGCCGACGAGGCGGAGCTGAAGAAGCGCAAGGACGCGGCCGAGGCCGAGCTGAGTACGGCGCTCGCCCGCGAGGCCGAGCTGGAGGGCGAGGTGTGCCGGCTCGCGCCCCGGCTCCAGCGCGCCCAGCAGACCTGGTACGAGCTGTCGCAGCTGGCCGAGCGGGTCCGCGGCACGATCTCGCTGGCCGACGCCCGGGTCCGCAGCGCCTCCGAGGCCCCCGCCGAGGAGCGCCGCGGCCGCGACCCCGAGGACCTGGAGCGCGAGGCCGCCCGGATCCGGGAGCAGGAGGCGGAGCTGACGGCGGCCCTGGAGGCGGCCGAACACGCGCTGGAGGACACCGTCGCGCACCGCGCCGACCTGGAACGCGAGCTGGCCGCCGAGGAGCGCCGGCTCAAGGACGCCGCCCGCGCCATCGCGGACCGGCGCGAAGGGCTCGCCCGGCTGAACGGCCAGGTCAACGCGGCCCGTGGCCGGGCCGGTTCGGCACAGGCCGAGATCGACCGGCTGGCCGCCTCCCGGGACGAGGCGCAGGAGCGCGCGGTGAGCGCCCAGGAGGAGTACGAGCAGCTCAAGGCCGAGGTCGACGGACTGGACGCGGACGACCAGGAGCTGGCCGCGCGGCACGAGGCGGCCAAGAAGGCGCTCGCCGAGGCCCAGGCCGCGCACAGCACGGCCCGCGAGGAGGCCACGGCCGCCGAGCGCAGGCGGGCGGCGGTCGCGGCCCGGCACGAGGCGCTGGCCCTGGGGCTGCGCCGCAAGGACGGCACCGGCGCGCTGCTCGGGGCCCGCGACCGGCTGGCCGGCCTCCTCGGCCCGGCCGCCGAACTGCTGACCGTCGAGCCCGGGTACGAGATCCCGGTCGCGGCCGCCCTCGGCACGGCGGCGGACGCGGTGGCCGTCACGGACCCGGCCACGGCCGCCGACGCGATCCGGCTGCTGCGCGAACGGGACGCGGGGCGCGCGGCGATGCTGCTGGGCGCGGACCCCGCGAACGCCGCCGACGACGCCCGGCCCCACCACGTACCGGAGCAGGTACACGTACGGGAGACGGCCGCGCCCGCCGCGCACCCCGCGCCCACCGTGCACCCCACGCCCGCCGCGCCCACCGTGCTGCCCGCGCAGGGGGGCACCCACAACGAAACGGAACCCGCACCCGTCGCGCGGCACGGCGGCCCGGACGTCGCCGCCCTCCCGAACGGCCGCGCCGAGACGGCCACCACCCTCGCCGCGCCCGCCGTCGCCGACCTGGTGCGCGGGCCCGCCGCGCTGGTCGGGGCCGTACGCCGCCTCGTGGCGGACATGGTGGTCGTCGGGACGCTGGAGGACGCCGAGGAACTGGTCGCCGCGCACCCCGGGCTGACCGCGGTGACCGGTGAAGGGGACGTGCTCTCCGCCCACTTCGCGCACGGCGGGTCGGCCGGGGCGCCCAGCCTCCTGGAGGTGCAGGCCTCCGTCGACGAGGCCGCCGCCGAGCTGGCCGACCTCGCCGTACGGTGCGAGGAGCTCGCCGCGGCCCAGCGGCTGGCGGGGGAGCGGCGCACGGAGCGGACCGCGCTCGTCGAGGAGCTGGGGGAGCGCCGCCGGGCGGCCGAGCGGGAGAAGTCCGGCTTCGCCCAGCAGCTCGGGCGGCTCGCCGGGCAGGCCAGGGGCGCGGCGGGCGAGGCCGAGCGCATGACCGCGTCCGCCGCCCGAGCCCAGGAGGCCCTGGAGCGGGCGACGGAGGAGGCCGAGGAGCTGGCGGAGCGGCTGCTGGTCGCCGAGGAGGCCCCCGCCGAGGAGGAGCCCGACACCTCGGTACGGGACCGGCTCGCCGCCGACGGGGCCAACGCGCGCCAGACCGAGATGGAGGCCCGGCTCCAGGCCCGTACGCACGAGGAGCGGGTCAAGGCGCTGGCCGGGCGCGCCGATTCCCTGGACCGGGCCGCCCGCGCCGAACGGGAGGCGCGCACCCGTGCCGAACAGCGCCGGGCCCGGCTGCGGTACGAGGCCGAGGTCGCCTCCGCCGTGGCCTCCGGGGCCCGTCAGCTGCTGGCGCACGTCGAGGTGTCCCTCGTACGGGCGGATCAGGAGCGGACGTCGGCCGAGGTGGCGAAGGGCGAGCGGGAGCGCGAGCTGGCCGTCGAGCGGGACCGGGGCCGCGCGCTGAAGGGGGAGTTGGACAAGCTCACCGACTCCGTCCACCGGGGCGAGGTGCTGGGCGCGGAGAAGCGGCTGCGGATCGAGCAGCTGGAGACGAAGGCCCTGGAGGAGCTGGGCGTGGAGCCCGCGGGGCTGGTCTCCGAGTACGGCCCCGACCAGCTCGTGCCGCCGTCGCCCGCCGCGGAGGGCGAGGAACTGCCGGAGGACCCGGAGGACCCGCGCAACCAGCCGAAGGCGTACCGGCGGCCCGAGCAGGAGAAGCGGCTGCGGGCCGCCGAACGGGCGTACCAGCAACTCGGGAAGGTGAATCCGCTCGCCCTGGAGGAGTTCTCGGCGCTGGAGGAACGGCACAAGTTCCTGTCCGAGCAGCTTGAAGACCTGAAGAAGACCCGGGCCGATCTGCTTCAGGTGATCAAGGAGGTCGACGAGCGGGTCGAGCAGGTCTTCACGGAGGCCTACCGGGACACCGCCCGGGAGTTCGAGGGCGTCTTCTCGCGGCTCTTCCCCGGCGGGGAGGGGCGGCTCGTCCTGACCGATCCGGACAACATGCTCGCCACCGGCGTGGACGTCGAGGCGCGCCCGCCGGGCAAGAAGGTGAAGCGGCTCTCCCTGCTGTCGGGCGGCGAGCGGTCCCTGACGGCCGTGGCGTTGCTGGTCGCGATCTTCAAGGCCAGGCCCAGTCCGTTCTATGTGATGGACGAGGTCGAGGCCGCGCTCGACGACACCAATCTGCAGCGGCTGATCCGGATCATGGCGGAGCTCCAGGAGAGCTCCCAGCTGATCGTGATCACGCACCAGAAGCGGACGATGGAGGTCGCCGACGCGCTGTACGGCGTGTCCATGCAGGGCGACGGGGTCTCGAAGGTCATCAGCCAGCGGCTGCGCTGACTCTTTGCCGAATCATCAGAAGTTCAACGCACCTTTTGTCTGCTCCTGGGTAGACGTGGGTGGGTCGATGACGGACCCCCTGTTTGACTTCGCTTCTTGAACGCATAACCTCTGCAAAGTTGATTTCGCCTTCAAGTGGTGGCGGGCCGGATGTTGTGCCCCACTGGGAAGGCTCACCCCCCACGTCTGACCTGCGGCCAGGCATCAGGAGTTGCACGTGACCAGCACAGCGAACGGACCCGAGTCCGGGGCCCGGGCGGCCCATCCGGACCACCTCGGCCATGTCATCTTCATCACCGCGGCCGCGGCGATGGGCGGCTTCCTCTTCGGCTACGACAGCTCCGTCATCAACGGGGCCGTCGAGGCGATCCGCGACCGGTACGACATCGGATCCGGAACGCTCGCCCAGGTCATCGCCATCGCGCTGATCGGCTGCGCGATCGGCGCCGCCACCGCGGGCCGCATCGCGGACCGGATCGGCCGCATCCGCTGCATGCAGATCGCCTCGGTGCTCTTCACGGCCAGCGCGATCGGCTCCGCACTGCCGTTCGCCCTCTGGGACCTGGCGATGTGGCGGATCATCGGCGGCTTCGCCATCGGCATGGCCTCCGTGATCGGCCCGGCCTACATCGCCGAGGTCTCGCCGCCCGCCTACCGGGGCCGGCTCGGCTCCTTCCAGCAGGCCGCGATCGTCATCGGCATCGCCATCTCCCAGCTGGTCAACTACGCCGTCCTGCAGATCGCCGACGGCGACCAGCGCGGCGAGATCCTGGGCCTGGAGGCCTGGCAGTGGATGCTCGGCGTGATGGTCCTCCCGGCCATCCTGTACGGGCTGCTCTCCTTCGCCATCCCCGAGTCCCCGCGCTTCCTCATCTCGGTCGGCAGGAAGGTCGAGGCCCGCAAGATCCTCGAAGAGGTCGAGGGCAAGAACATCGACCTCGACGCCCGGGTGGCCGAGATCGAGACCGCGATGCACCGCGAGCACAAGTCCTCCTTCAAGGACCTGCTCGGCAACCGCTTCTTCTTCCTGCCCATCGTCTGGGTCGGCATCGGCCTGTCGATGTTCCAGCAGCTCGTCGGCATCAACGTGGCGTTCTACTACTCGGCGACCCTGTGGCAGTCCGTCGGCATCGACCCGACCGACTCGTTCTTCTACTCGTTCACCACCTCGATCATCAACATCATCGGCACGGTGATCGCGATGGTGCTCGTGGACCGGGTGGGCCGCAGGCCGCTCGCGCTCGTCGGCTCCGTCGGCATGGCGGTCGCGCTGGCCGTCGAGGCCTGGGCCTTCTCCGCCGACCTGGTCGACGGCAAGCTGCCCGAGACCCAGGGCGCCGTGGCCCTGATCGCCGCCCACACCTTCGTGCTCTTCTTCGCCCTGTCGTGGGGTGTCGTCGTCTGGGTCTTCCTGGGCGAGATGTTCCCGAACCGCCTGCGCGCCGCCGCTCTCGGCGTCGCCGTCTTCGCGCAGTGGATCGCCAACTGGGCGATCACCGCCAGCTTCCCGAGCCTGGCCGACTGGAACCTCTCGGGGACGTACATCATCTACGCCTGCTTCGCCGTGCTCTCGATCCCCTTCGTGCTGAAATTCGTGAAGGAGACCAAGGGCAAGGCGCTGGAGGAGATGGGCTGATCCCCGCTGCCCCTCTCCTCGACAACCGTGCTGCCCCGGCTCACCCGAGTCGGGGCAGTGCTGTCTCAGGCGGTCGCCTCGCAGAACAGCCGCAGGCTCCGCCACCCCTCCTCCACCGGCATCCCGCCGCACAGCGGATGCAGCACCAGCGAATCCGCCTCCAGTCCCGCCAGCTCGTCCGGCGTCACGATCCGGTAGACCCCCTCCTCGCGCAGCTCCGCCACCGTCGTCGCCGAGGAGCGCACCGCCGAGCGGATGTCCTTGGACTGCCAGGAGGCGTACGTCCGCGCCTCGTGCAGGAAGTGCTCGCCGTACTCGGCCCACGTACGGTCCGGGTCCTCGGACACATGCAGCAGCGGGGTCTCGGCCGCGGGCATCATGCAGAAGCCCTCCGTCCCGTGCTCCGCGCGCTGCTCGTGGTAGTACGCCTCCAGCTCCGGCAGATGCGCGCTCGGGAACAGCGGCAGCCCCAGCCGGGCCGCCCGCCGCGCCGCCGCCCGCGAGCTGCCGCCGACCAGCAGCATCGGGTGGGGCCGCGTGTACGGGCGCGGGGTGACGCGTACCGTACGGCCCCGGTACGTGAACGGCTCCCCGGTCCACGCCGCCAGCAGCGTCTCCAGCAGCTCGTCCTGGAGCCTGCCGCGCCGCCCCCACTCGACCCCGGCCCGCTCGTACTCCTCGGGCCGGTAACCGATCCCCGCGACCGTCACCAGCCGGCCCGCGCTCAGCAGGTCCAGCACCGCGATGTCCTCCGCGAGCCGCAGCGGGTCGTGCAGCGGCCCGATGATCGCCGAGACGGTCACCGCGATCCGGCGGGTGGCGCCGAAGACCGCTCCGGCCAAGGTGAACGGGGACGGCAGCCACGCATTCGCCACTCCGTGGTGCTCCTCGGTCTGCACCGTGTCGACGCCGTGCTCGTCCGCGTACGCCGCCATCTCCAGGGCGGCGCGATAGCGGGCCGAGAGCGATACGGGTTCGGCTTCGGGATCGACGAGATTGAACCGGACCACTGTGAAGGCCATCGAAGGCGTCCCTTCGCCGAGGCGGGCAGGCGGGCAGGCGGGCAATCGGGCGGGCGGCGGCACCGTAGCTGACGTGGCGTCAGAAGTGTAGAGGGCGGTGTTCGAATTACGGCCAAAAGGTGCATAGGGGCCCGATGGATCGCCGGGGTCCGGCCGGACCAGCGCCCGCGGCACGGCCGTGGCCGATACTGGACGGGTTATGGAACTCGTCGAAATCGTCATCCTCGCTGTAGTCATCGCCCTGGTCGCTGTCGGCCTGGTCGGCGGGCTCGTGGTCGGCAGCCGCAAGAAGAAGAAGCTGCCGCCCCCGCCGCCGAGCACGCCGACCATCACTCCTCCCGCCGAACCGCAGGTCGGCGAGGAGGCCGAGACGCCGCGCGACGAAGCGCGGCGCACCATCGACGAAGTCGGCCTCCCGGACGCCACCGCGCCCGTGGAGGAGGCCCCGGTCGCCGAGGCCCCCGCGCCGCCCGCGCTGGAGATCCCCGAGCCCACCGCCGGCCGGCTCGTCCGCCTGCGGGCCCGGCTCGCCCGCTCGCAGAACTCCCTGGGTAAGGGGCTCCTCACCCTGCTCTCCCGGGACAACCTCGACGAGGACACCTGGGAGGAGATCGAGGACACCCTCCTCACCGCCGACGTCGGCGTCGCCCCCACCCAGGAACTCGTCGAGCGGCTCCGCGAGCGCGTCCGCGTGCTCGGCACCCGCAGCCCCGAGGAGCTGCGCACCCTGCTCCGCGAGGAGCTGATCACCCTGCTCGGCCCGGACTTCGACCGCGAGGTCAAGACCGAGGGCGGCGTCGAGACCCCCGGCGTCGTCATGGTCGTCGGCGTCAACGGCACCGGCAAGACCACCACCACCGGCAAGCTGGCCCGGGTGCTCGTCGCCGACGGTCGCAGCGTGGTGCTCGGCGCGGCCGACACCTTCCGCGCCGCCGCCGCCGACCAGCTCCAGACCTGGGGCGAGCGTGTCGGCGCCCGTACGGTCCGCGGGCCCGAGGGCGGCGACCCGGCGTCGATCGCCTACGACGCGGTCAAGGAAGGCATCGCCGAGGGCGCGGACGTCGTCCTCATCGACACCGCCGGCCGGCTGCACACCAAGACCGGCCTCATGGACGAGCTCGGCAAGGTCAAGCGCGTCGTGGAGAAGCACGGCCCGCTGGACGAGATCCTGCTCGTCCTCGACGCCACCACCGGACAGAACGGCCTCGTCCAGGCCCGGGTGTTCGCGGAGGTCGTGGACATCACCGGCATCGTCCTCACCAAGCTCGACGGCACCGCCAAGGGCGGCATCGTCATCGCGGTCCAGCGCGAGCTGGGCGTACCGGTGAAGCTGATCGGTCTCGGCGAGGGGGCGGACGACCTCGCCCCGTTCGAGCCGGGCGCCTTCGTGGACGCCCTGATCGGCGACTGACCCACCCGTATCGCGAACGGCGGACGGGCGGCGGCTCCTGCGAGGAGCCTGCCGCCCGTCCGCCGTTTCCGGGCCCGCTCCGCGCCCTACGAGCGGTGGCAGACGTACGCCAGCGTGCCCAGCAGCAGCCGCGCCTGCGGGGGAGCGGCCGCCGTGTCCAGCACCGGGGGCCGCAGCCAGCGGACCGGGCCGAGGCCGCCGAGGTCGGAGGGCGGGGCGGTGATGTGCGTCCCCGGGCCGAGGGCGCGCAGATCGAGGGCGGCGTCGTCCCAGCCCATCCGGTAGAGCAGCTCGGGCAGCCCGGCGGCGGCCCCGGGGGCGACGAAGAACTGTGCCCGCCCGGTCGGCGTCACCGCGACCGGCCCCGACGGCAGCCCCATCCGCTCCATCCGCACCAGCGCCCGCCGCCCGGCCTGCTCCGCGACCTCCAGGACGTCGAAGGAGCGGCCCACCGGCAGCAGCATCGCCGCGCCCGGCGTCTCGGCCCAGGCGTCCGACGCGCGGTCCAGGCCGGTGCCCGCCGGGACCTCCCGGGCGAAGCCCAGCGGGTGGGCCCCCGGCGCCGGACAGGCCGGCTCGCCGCACGAGCAGGAGCCGGCCTCGGCCCGTGCCCCGGGCGTCACCGCCCAGCCCCACAGCCCTGTGTACTCGGCCACCGCCGTGCCCTCGGTGCCGCGGTGGCGTCGCCGCGCACCGGATCGCATCTCCCGGATGCCGCCGATCGTGAAGCCCATGCCCCCTCCAACGGGTCCGGCTCGCCGGTGGTTACGACCCGCGTCGCTCGGGTAACCCTCCGTCGCTGAAACTCGATCGAGTGGCGTGCGCGGTAGTGCGAAAGGGAGTGCGACACGGTGTGCGCGCCCCCGAGTGCTTCCGTTCGCTCGCCCTCGGTCCTGGTCGCTCAAGTCAAGCGCGCCCGGCGGCAGTCGGGTTCATTCGAAGGGGTGGCGAATGGTGGCGTTTCCTCAATCCCCCTCGCGGGAGGGGTGATCGTAGGATTACCGTCGGTACACGAACCCTGGGAGTATGTGCACCCACGGGTATGCCATGGGCAACCCGATTTCCTGTTCGACGATGTCGGTGAAGTCGTGATGTCGACGGGGGCCAACTCCCGGACGGACAGCACCGATGCACGGCATTCTGATAATGGTTCGCGCGATGAGGTTTCAGCGGGATGGGGGCGTTCCAGTGAGTGGCAGCGGCGCAGGCGACACGGATGCGGGCAAGCGTCCCAACGGGCAGTTGGGGTCGTGGTTCGTGCGCAGTGGCTGGTCCAAGGGCGAGCTGGCGCGCCAGGTGAACCGGCGGGCGCGGCAGATGGGCGCCCACCACATCAGCACCGACACCTCCCGGGTGCGGCGCTGGCTCGACGGGGAGCAGCCGCGGGAGCCGATCCCGCGCATCCTCTCCGAGCTGTTCTCGGAGCGCTTCGGCGCCGTCGTCGCCGTCGAGCAGCTCGGGCTGCGCACCGCCCACCAGTCACCCTCGGTGGCCGGGGTCGACCTGCCCTGGGCCGGCCCCCAGACCGTCGCCCTGCTCAGTGAGTTCTCCCGCAGCGACCTGATGCTCGCCCGGCGCGGCTTCCTCGGCAGCTCGCTGGCGCTGGCCGCCGGGCCCGCCCTCATCGAGCCGATGCAGCGCTGGCTGGTGCCCGTCCCCGCCCAGGGCCCCGGCGAGCCGGAGTCCCCGGCCGCCGCCCACCGCCCCTCCCGGCTCTCCCGGCCCGAGCTGGACCTGCTGGAGTCGACCACCGCGATGTTCCGGCAGTGGGACGCCCAGTGCGGCGGCGGACTGCGCCGCAAGGCCGTCGTCGGGCAGCTGCACGAGGTCACCGACCTGCTCCAGGAGCCCCAGCCCGGAGCCACCGCCCAGCGGCTCTTCCGCTGCGCCGCCGAACTGGCCGAGCTGGCGGGCTGGATGAGCTATGACGTCGGCCTCCAGCCCACCGCCCAGAAGTACTTCGTGCTCGCCCTGCACGCCGCCAAGGAGGCCGGGGACAAGCCGCTCGGCAGCTACATCCTCTCCAGCATGAGCCGCCAGATGATCCACCTGGGCCGCCCCGACGACGCCCTGGAGCTGATCCACCTCGCGCAGTACGGCAGCCGCGACTGCGCCACCTCCCGTACGCAGGCCATGCTGTATGCGATGGAGGCCCGCGCCTACGCCAACATGGGCCAGCCCAGCAAGTGCAAGCGGGCCGTCCGGATGGCCGAGGACACCTTCCAGGACGCCGGACTCGACGGCGAGCCCGAGCCCGACTGGATCCGCTTCTTCTCCGAGGCCGAGCTGAACGGCGAGAACGCCCACTCCTACCGTGACCTGGCCTATGTCGCCGGCCGCAGCCCCACCTACGCCTCGCTCGCCCAGCCCGTCATGGACAAGGCCGTCGAGCTGTTCGGCGAGGACGACGAGCACCAGCGCTCCTACGCGCTCAACCTCATCGGCATGGCCACCGTCCACCTCCTCCAGCGCGAGCCCGAGGAGTCCACCGTGCTCGCCACCCGCGCCCTGAAGATCGCCAAGAAGGTCCGCTCCGAGCGGGTGAACACCCGGCTGCGCAAGACCGTCGACACCGCTGCCAGGGACTTCGGCGATGTCGCCGACGTCGCCCGGCTCACCGAGCTGCTCCACGAACAGCTGCCGGAGACCGCCGAAGCGGTCTGACCGGCACCCCCGGCCCCGGCCGCGGCGCCCCTTCCGTACAGCCCGACTCGGCTCCCCCATTGCCTGGTCACACGGAGGGGTGCCGTGGCCGGTTTCGTGTTTTCCGGCCCTCGGGCGTTTCAACCGCACCGTATGCGGCGTGCGCCGCAGGGTAGGCAGGGCACCGGACGCGCCACCCCGGATTCATTCGGCCGTAACACGCGATCCCTCTTCGTCACGCTCGCGAAACATCGTGCGGCATCCCCGGAAACGGCGCTCGGTCAACCTCATGGCTCATAACCGGCCCGCACCTTTTCCCCAGTGGTCCCGCAGCATTCCCCCGCACGCCGCGGCCGCACCGACGACGAGGAGACGCCGATGCCCCCAGGCATCACGACGCTTGCCGCAGACGCCCCTGAGCTGTCTGCCGCCAACACCGGGTTCATGCTCATCTGCTCGGCCCTGGTGATGCTCATGACCCCCGGCCTGGCCTTCTTCTACGGAGGCATGGTCCGCGTCAAGAGCACCCTCAACATGCTGATGATGAGCTTCATCAGCCTCGGGATCGTCACGATCCTCTGGGTGCTCTACGGATTCAGCCTCGCCTTCGGCTCCGACATCGGTTCGGTCATCGGCTGGAGCGGCGACTACGTCGGCCTCAGCGGGATCGGCATCACCGAGCTCTGGGACGGCACCACCATCCCGGTGTACGTCTTCGCCGCCTTCCAGCTGATGTTCGCCGTCCTCACCCCGGCCCTGATCAGCGGTGCGCTCGCCGACCGCGTGAAGTTCACCGCGTGGGCGCTGTTCATCGTCCTGTGGGTCACCATCGTCTACTTCCCCGTCGCCCACTGGGTCTGGGGTTCGGGCGGCTGGCTCTTCGAGATGGGCGTCATCGACTTCGCCGGCGGTACGGCGGTCCACATCAACGCCGGTGCCGCGGCCCTCGGCGTGATCTTCGTCATCGGCAAGCGCATCGGCTTCAAGAAGGACCCGATGCGGCCGCACAGCCTGCCGCTCGTCATGCTCGGCGCGGCCCTCCTGTGGTTCGGCTGGTTCGGCTTCAACGCCGGATCCTGGCTCGGCAACGACGACGGCGTCGGCGCGGTCATGTTCCTGAACACCCAGGTCGCCACCGCCGCCGCGGTCCTCGGCTGGCTCGTCTACGAGAAGCTGCGCCACGGCTCCTTCACCACCCTCGGCGCCGCCTCCGGCGCGGTCTCCGGTCTGGTCGCCATCACCCCCGCGGGTGGTTCCGTCTCCCCGCTCGGCGCGATCGCGGTCGGCGCCATCGCCGGTGTCCTGTGCGCCATGGCGGTCGGCCTGAAGTACAAGTTCGGCTACGACGACTCCCTCGACGTCGTCGGCGTCCACCTCGTCGGCGGCGTCATCGGCTCCCTCCTGGTCGGCTTCTTCGCCACCGGCGGTGTCCAGTCCGACGCCAAGGGCCTCTTCTACGGCGGCGGTGTCGAACAGCTCGGCAAGCAGGTCGTCGGCGTCGTCGCGGTCCTCGCGTACTCTCTGGTCGTCTCCGGCCTCATCGCCCTCCTGCTCCACAAGACGATCGGGATGCGGGTCTCCGAGGACGACGAGATCTCCGGCATCGACCAGGTCGAGCACGCCGAGACGGCCTACGACTTCAGCGGCGCCGGCGGCGGTACGGTCTCCCGCACCACCGCCCCCGCGAGTGACCCGACGGCAGCACCGAAGGCAAAGAAGGTGGACGCATGAAGCTCATCACCGCGGTCGTGAAGCCCCACCGGCTGGACGAGATCAAGGAGGCCCTCCAGGCCTTCGGCGTCCAGGGGCTCACCGTCACGGAAGCCAGCGGTTACGGGCGGCAGCGCGGCCACACCGAGGTCTACCGGGGCGCCGAGTACACCGTCGACCTGGTCCCCAAGATCCGCATCGAGGTCCTCGTCGAGGACGAGGACGCCGAACAGCTCATCGAGGTCGTCGTCAAGGCCGCCCGTACCGGCAAGATCGGTGACGGCAAGGTCTGGAGCGTCCCGGTCGAGACCGCCGTCCGCGTACGGACCGGCGAGCGCGGCCCGGACGCCCTCTGACCGACGGCCCGCAACGGAAGGCAGCTGGGTGACGAGTACCGAAGTGACCACCGAAACCGAAGGCTCGGGACCCAGCGGCTACGCGGCGGCCCGGCTGCGCCTCCTCCAGCAGGAGGCGCGGTCCGGGCCGCCGCGCCGTGCGGCCCTCGCCCGTCTCACCGACGACTGGCTCACCGGCCTGTTCACCGCCGCCGCGACCCGCGCCGGGGTGCGGGGCGCCGCCCTCGTCGCCGTCGGCGGCTACGGCCGCGGCGAGCTCTCCCCGCGCAGCGACCTCGACCTGCTCCTCCTGCACGACGGCAGCGCCGCCGCGGCGGCCCTCGCCGCCCTCGCCGACTCCCTCTGGTACCCGGTCTGGGACCTGGGCCTGGCCCTCGACCACTCCGTACGCACCCCCGGCGAGGCCCGGAGGACGGCCGGCGAGGACCTCAAGGTCCAGCTCGGCCTGTTGGACGCCCGCCCGGTCGCCGGCGACCTCGGCCTGGTCGCCTCCCTGCGCACCGCGGTCCTCGCCGACTGGCGCAACCAAGCGCCCAAACGCCTCCCCGCCCTCCACGAGCTCTGCCAGGAACGCGCGGAACGGATGGGCGAGCTCCAGTTCCTCCTGGAACCCGACCTCAAGGAGGCCCGCGGCGGCCTCCGCGACGCCACCGCCCTGCGTGCCGTGGCCGCGTCCTGGGTCGCCGACGCCCCCCGCGAAGGACTCGCCGAGGCCCGCAGGGTCCTCCTCGACGCCCGCGACGCCCTCCACCTCACCACCGGGCGCGCCACCGACCGGCTCGCCCTCCAGGAACAGGACCAGGTCGCCGAGGCCCTCGGCCTCCTCGACGCCGACGTCCTGCTCCGCAAGGTCTACGAGGCCGCCCGCACCGTCTCGTACGCCACCGATGTCACCTGGCGCGAGGTCAACCGGGTCCTGCGCGCCCGCTCGGTCCGCCCGAAGCTCCGCGCGATGCTCAGCGGCGGCCGCGTCTCCGCCAAGCCCGCCCCCGAGCGCACCCCGCTCGCCGACGGCGTGGTCGACGCGGACGGCGAAGTGGTCCTCGCCCGCGCCGCCCGCCCCGAACGCGACCCGGTCCTCACCCTGCGCGCCGCCGCGGCCGCCGCCGAGGCCGGGCTCCCGCTCTCCCGCCACCTCGTACGCCACCTGGCGACCACCGCCCGGCCGCTGCCGGTCCCGTGGCCCCCCGAGGCCCGCGAGGAACTCGTCACGCTGCTCGGCGCGGGCGAGGCCACCGTCGGCGTCTGGGAGGCGCTCGAAGCGGAAGGGATCATCACCCGGCTGCTGCCCGACTGGGAACGCGTCCACTGCCGCCCCCAGCGCAACGCCGTCCACACCTGGACCGTCGACCGGCACCTCGTGGAGACCGCCGTCCGCGCCGCCTCCCTCACCCGCCGCGTCCACCGCCCCGACCTCCTCCTGGTCGCCGCGCTCCTCCACGACATCGGCAAGGGCTGGCCCGGCGACCACTCCGTGGCCGGCGAGGTCATCGCCCGGGACATGGCCACCCGGATCGGCTTCGACAAGCACGACGTGGGCGTCATCGCCACCCTCGTACGCCACCATCTGCTGCTCGTCGACACCGCCACCCGGCGCGACCTCGACGACCCCGCCACCGTGCGGTCGGTGGCCGAAGCCGTCTCCAGCGCCTCCACCCTGGAACTGCTGCACGCCCTCACCGAGGCCGACGCGCTCGCCACCGGGCCCGCCGCCTGGAGCTCCTGGCGCGCCTCCCTCGTCACCGACCTGGTCAAGCGCGTCGCCGCCGTCCTCGCCGGGGAGCTCCCCGAGGAGCCCGAGGAGACCGCGCCCAGCGCCGAGCACGAACGCCTCGCCATCGAGGCCCTGCGCACCGGCGAACCCGTCCTCGCCCTGCACACCCAGCCCGAGGAGCCCGCCGGGGACGGCGAAGTGGAACCCGTCGGCGTCGAGCTCCTCATCGCCCTGCCCGACCGCCCCGGCGTCCTGCCCGCCGCCGCCGGAGTCCTCGCCCTGCACCGCCTCACCGTGCGCGCCGCCGACCTGCGCGCGGTGGAGCTGCCGAACGAGCTGGGGGAGCGGGCGGACCTGCTGCTGCTCAGCTGGCGGGTCGCCGCCGAGTACGGGTCCCTCCCGCAGGCCGCCCGGCTCCGCGCCGACCTCGTACGGGCCCTGGACGGCTCCCTGGACATCCGGGCGAGGCTCGCCGAGCGGGAGGCCGCCTACCCGCGCCGGCGCGGCGTGAAGGCCCCGCCGCCCCGGGTGACCGTGGCCGCCGCCGGCTCCCGCCGCGCCACCGTCATCGAGGTCCGCGCCCAGGACGCCCCCGGCCTGCTGCACCGCATCGGCCGAGCCCTGGAACAGAGCGCGGTACGGGTGCGGAGCGCCCATGTCTCCACCCTCGGCGCCAACGCCGTGGACGCCTTCTACGTCACCGGGACCGACGGCGAACCCCTGTCCCCGACCCGGGCCGCCGAGGTCGCCCGGGAGGTCGAGAAGGCCCTCGGCTGACGTGCGGGACGCTTTTTGAAGCCCTCGCCCGGCACCGGATCCGGGCGAGGGCTTGGTGTTCTCCGGGGGACGGATACCCTGGAGGGCGACTGACCTGCCCCGCCCCCGACCCTGAGGACCGACGAGCGCCGTGTTCGATACTCTCTCCGACCGCCTTAGCGCGACTTTCAAGAACCTCAGGGGCAAGGGCCGCTTGTCCGAGGCGGACATCGACGCCACGGCACGCGAGATCCGTATCGCCCTGCTGGAAGCCGACGTCGCCCTGCCCGTGGTCCGGGCCTTCATCGCCAACGTGAAGGAGCGGGCGCGCGGCGTCGAGGTCTCCCAGGCGCTGAACCCCGCCCAGCAGGTCGTCAAGATCGTCAACGAGGAGCTCGTCTCCATCCTCGGCGGCGAGACCCGGCGGCTGCGGTTCGCCAAGACCGCGCCCACCGTGATCATGCTCGCCGGCCTCCAGGGCGCCGGTAAGACGACGCTGGCCGGAAAGCTCGGCCTCTGGCTCAAGGGCCAGGGCCACTCCCCGCTGCTCGTCGCCTGCGACCTCCAGCGCCCCAACGCCGTCAACCAGCTGAGCGTCGTCGCCGAGCGCGCCGGCGTCGCGGTGTACGCCCCCGAGCCGGGCAACGGCGTCGGCGACCCGGTCCAGGTCGCCAAGGACTCCATCGAGTTCGCCAAGGCCAAGGTCCACGACATCGTCATCGTCGACACCGCCGGACGCCTCGGCATCGACCAGGAGCTGATGCGGCAGGCCGCGGACATCCGCGACGCCGTCAGCCCCGACGAGATCCTCTTCGTCGTCGACGCGATGATCGGTCAGGACGCGGTCAACACCGCCGAGGCCTTCCGCGACGGCGTCGGCTTCGACGGCGTGGTGCTCTCCAAGCTCGACGGCGACGCCCGCGGTGGCGCCGCCCTGTCGATCGCCCATGTCACGGGCAAGCAGGTCATGTTCGCGTCGAACGGCGAGAAGCTGGAGGACTTCGACGCGTTCCACCCGGACCGGATGGCCTCCCGCATCCTCGACATGGGTGACCTGCTCACCCTGATCGAGCAGGCGGAGAAGACGTTCACCCAGGAAGAGGCCGCCAAAATGGCCTCGAAGCTCCAGTCGAGCAAGGGCGGCAAGGACTTCACCCTTGACGACTTCCTGGCCCAGATGGAGCAGGTCCGCAAGATGGGCTCCATCTCCAAGCTGCTCGGGATGCTGCCCGGCATGGGGCAGATCAAGGACCAGATCAACAACATCGACGAGCGCGACATCGACCGCACCGCCGCGATCATCAAGTCGATGACCCCGAAGGAGCGCGCCGAGCCGACGCTCATCAACGGCTCGCGCCGGGCCCGTATCGCCAAGGGTTCGGGCGTCGAGGTCTCCGCGGTCAAGAGCCTGGTGGAGCGTTTCTTCGAGGCCCGCAAGATGATGTCGAAGATGGCCCAGGGCGGCGGCATGCCCGGGATGCCGGGGATGCCCGGCATGGGCGGCGGCCCCGGCCGTCAGAAGAAGCAGGTCAAGCAGGCCAAGGGCAAGCGCAAGAGCGGCAACCCCATGAAGCGCAAAGCCGAGGAGGCCGCCGCCGCGGAGCGTCGCGAGCAGGCGGCGCAGAGCGGCGGCGCGTTCGGTCTGCCCGCCCAGGAGGACAAGAACTTCGAGCTGCCGGACGAGTTCAAGAAGTTCATGTAAGCGGCACCGCACGAGACATGCGTAAGGGGCGCCCTTGAGAGAGGGCGCCCCTTACGCATGTCCTGACGGCGTACGTCCTTGAAGGGTGCCGCTCAGGTCACGCAGACCAGATAGCGGAAGACGTTCGGCATCCACACGGTGCCGTCCTGCCGCCGGTGCGGATGCAGGGCCTCCGCGACCTCCTTCTCCACCTGGGAGCGGTCCGTGGCCCGTACGGCGGCGTCGAAGAGCCCCGTGGACAGCAGCCCGCGCACCGCGCTGCGCACGTCCGCGTAGCCGAACGGGCAGGACACCCGCCCCGAACCGTCCGGCTTCAGCCCGGCCCGCGCCGCCACGTCCTCCAGATCGTCCCGGAGCGTGGGCCGCCACCTGCCGGGCTCGGTGCGCGGCGGACGCGCGGACTCCGTGAGCCGGGCGGCCACCCGCAGCACCGCCGCCGTGGCGCACCGCTCCGGCGGGCCCCAGCCGGTCAGCACCACCGTGGCGCCCCGGACGGCCAGGGGCACGGCCGACCGCAGCGCGGGCACCAGCCCCTCGGAGTCCCCGGCCGCGCAGCCGATCGGCTCGAAGACCGTGATCAGGTTGTACGGAGCGCCGTCCGCGCCGGCGGGCGCGGGCCGCCCGTCCTCCAGCAGCCGGGCCCGACGGCGGGCCGGGTGCGGGGAGTGCGCGGGCGCGTCGTCCCGGTCGGCGTCGGGCAGCAGCCGCGCGCGGGCCAGCGCCAGTCGCTCCCGGTCGGAGTCCACACCCGTGACGTGCGCCCCCCGGGCCGCCGCGACGAGCATCGCGAGGCCCGAGCCGCAGCCGAGGGACAGCATCCGGGTGGCGGCCCCGACCTCCATCCGGTCGTACACCGCCTCGTACAGCGGCGCGAGCATGCGTTCCTGGATCTCGGCCCAGTCGCGTGCGCGGGTACCGGCGTCCGCCGGCGCGGAGGCATCCGCGTCCAGGTGGTTCCGGACGAGCGTTGGTGTCATGGAAAGTGCCCCAATCCGCCAAGAGGTCGGTCGTGCCCGAGTGGACGTCCCCCGTGTGCGTATGTTCCGCACCCCCGTAGCCAGAGAACTGCGCATCCGCCGTTCCGTCCAGGGGTTGTGGAGCAGTGCTTGCGTGCACCGGTCGTGCGCCCCGTCCCGCGTCTGCTCTCCGACCAGTCTTACCCGTACACCCGCGCCGGGCACGTCGAGCGCGGCGGCGGGTAGTCTCTCGGGCGGATTCGTCAGGTGCGCGGGCCGCCCGCGCACCTCACATCCGAAGCGCCGGGCGCACCCGCGCGCTGTGCACCACCTTGGTGTGAGCTGTGCGTCTTCTCCGCAGTTCTGCGTACCCGCCCTCGTCCGGACGCATCAACGGCAACTGACTGGTACGTGCAAATTATTTGGGATGCCCCGGAATAGGAACACCGGGGCCCTCGGGCTCGTTGTCACGACGTGAGCACGACACCACCTGTACTTGCCGCAGAGCTGGCACAGGCGTGGGCCGACATTCAGCGGTACCACCCCGAGCTGCCCGATCTTGCCGCGCCCGAGTCCCTGATCGGAGAGTCCTCGTCCGCCTGTGGCGCCGAGCTCTCCTTCGAGCGACTGCTCCATGAGGCAGTCCACGGCATCGCCGCCGCGAGAGGAGTCCGAGACACCTCCCGCGCCGGCCGCTACCACAACCGACGCTTCCTCGCGATCGCCGAGGAGCTGGGCCTCGATCATGCCGAGGAACCCCACCCCAGCAGCGGATTCTCGCTGGTCACGCTGAATCCGGAAGCCAAGCGCCGGTACCGTCCGACCACCGAACGGCTGCAGCGCGCCCTCAAGGCGCACACCGTCGCCACCGCCGCCGACACCAAGCGCTCCTTCCGCGGACCTGCCGCCCGGCACGGTTCCTCCGGGGGCGGTGTGCGGGTCAAGGCCGTCTGCGACTGCGGACGCAACGTCCGCGTCGTCCCGTCGGTCCTGGCGCAGGCGCCGATCGTCTGCGGCGGCTGCGGCAAGCCGTTCCGGATCCCGGAAGCGGTCGCGGTGGGGTGAGCCGATGGCGTGTGGCACAATGGCTAGCTGTACTCGACAGTCGCACAGGACCCCTCTCTCCTCCGGCTGACGCGTCCATCGGGCACTCCGAGTACCGCAACCCCACGTGGCATCTAGTTGTGCCCAACCACGTCATAGACCAGGAGACACCACTTCCGTGGCAGTCAAGATCAAGCTGAAGCGTCTGGGCAAGATCCGTTCGCCTCACTACCGCATCGTCGTCGCCGACTCCCGTACCCGCCGTGATGGCCGGGCCATCGAGGAGATCGGCCTGTACCACCCGGTGCAGAACCCCTCGCGCATCGAGGTCAACGCAGAGCGCGCGCAGTACTGGCTGTCCGTCGGCGCCCAGCCGACCGAGCCGGTCCTCGCGATCCTGAAGCTCACCGGTGACTGGCAGGCCCACAAGGGCCTTCCGGCCCCCGCGCCGCTGCTGCAGCCGGAGCCCAAGGCTGACAAGCGCGCGCTGTTCGAGGCGCTGACCTCGGACGGCGACGAGGCCAAGGGTGAGGCCATCACCCCCAAGGCCAAGAAGGCCGACAAGAAGGCGGACGAGGCGGCTGAGGCCCCCGCGTCCACCGAGTCGACCGAGGCCTGAGCATGCTCGAGGAGGCTCTCGAGCACCTCGTGAAGGGCATCGTCGACAACCCCGACGACGTGCAGGTTGCCGAGCGCACCCTGCGTCGCGGGCGCGTGCTGGAGGTCCGGGTACACCCCGACGACCTCGGCAAGGTGATCGGCCGTAACGGCCGCACCGCTCGCGCTCTGCGTACGGTCGTGGGTGCCATCGGCGGCCGTGGGATCCGCGTCGACCTCGTCGATGTGGACCAGGTTCGCTGATAAGCGAGTTGAACACCGGCCAGGGCCGGGGAGGGCCTTCGGGCCGTCCCCGGCCTTTGTCGTCGGCCACCCGGACGTTTCCGCGACCGGCCGGCGTCCCGCACCCCATCAATCGGAGAACAGCGTGCAGTTGGTAGTCGCGCGGATCGGCCGCGCCCACGGCATCAAGGGCGAGGTCACCGTCGAGGTACGAACGGACGAGCCGGAGCTGCGGCTCGGACCCGGCGCCGTCCTGGCCACCGAACCGGCGGAGACGGGTCCGCTGACGATCGAGACCGGCCGGGTCCACAGCGGCAGGCTGCTGCTGCGCTTCGAGGGCGTGCGCGACCGCACGGGCGCCGAGGCCCTGCGCAACACCCTGCTGATCGCCGAGGTGGACCCGGAGGAGCTCCCCGAGGACGAGGACGAGTTCTACGACCACCAGCTGATCGACCTCGACGTGGTGCTCGCCGACGGCACCGAGATCGGCCGGATCACCGAGATCTCCCACCTGCCCTCGCAGGACCTGTTCATCGTGGAGCGTCCCGACGGCAGTGAGGTGATGATCCCCTTCGTGGAGGAGATCGTCACCGAGATCGATCTGGAGGAGCAGCGCGCGGTCATCACCCCGCCGCCCGGCCTGATCGACGAGAGCGAGGCCGTGGTGGCCTCCTCGCGCGACGAGGAGGCCACCACGGCCGAGGCCGCCGGGGACGCGGGCGAGGCGCCGAAGGGCGACGCCTGATGCGGCTCGACGTCGTCACGATCTTCCCGGAGTACCTGGAACCGCTGAACGTCTCCCTCGTCGGCAAGGCCCGCGCCCGCGGCGTGCTGGACGTCCATGTCCACGATCTGCGGGAGTGGACGTACGACCGGCACAACACGGTCGATGACACCCCCTACGGCGGCGGCCCCGGCATGGTCATGAAGACCGAACCCTGGGGCGAGGCGCTGGACGAGGCCCTGGCCGACGGCTACGAGGCCGGGGCGCACGCCCCGGTGCTCGTCGTGCCCACGCCCAGCGGCCGCCCGTTCACCCAGGAACTGGCCGTCGAACTCTCCGCCGCGCCCTGGCTGGTCTTCACCCCGGCGCGGTACGAGGGCATCGACCGCCGGGTGATCGACGAGTACGCCACCCGGCTGCGGGTCGTCGAGGTCTCCATCGGGGACTACGTACTGGCCGGCGGGGAAGCGGCCGTCCTGGTGATCACGGAGGCCGTGGCCCGGCTGCTGCCCGGCGTCCTCGGCAACGCCGAGTCCCATCGGGACGACTCCTTCGCCCCCGGCGCGATGGCGAACCTCCTGGAGGGACCCGTCTACACCAAGCCGCCCGAGTGGCGCGGCCGGTCCATCCCGGACGTCCTGCTCAGCGGCCACCACGGAAAGATCGCCCGCTGGCGGCGCGACCAGGCCTTCGCCCGTACCGCCCTCAACCGGCCCGACCTGATCGAGCGGTGCGAGGCGAGCGCCTTCGACAAGAAGGACCGCGAGATCCTCTCCATCCTCGGCTTCGCGCCGGAGCCCGGCGGCCGATTTTGGCGCAGGCCCACCGCCGTGGAAGAATAGGCCGCTGCCGTACGTCCGGTGTGCGCCCCTGCCACAGGGGGACAGACGCCCGCCCGACGTGATCGGCACTCCGAACTCTTCAACGACATCCCGTCGATGACCTGTGGCATCGGCGAAGAAAGCAGAAACCATGACCTCCCTGCTCGATGGCGTCAACGCCGCCTCCGTCCGTACGGACCTCCCGGCGTTCCGCGCCGGTGACACCGTCAACGTCCACGTGCGCGTGATCGAGGGCAACCGCTCCCGTATCCAGCAGTTCAAGGGCATTGTCATCCGCCGCCAGGGCTCGGGCGTCAGCGAGACCTTCACGGTCCGCAAGGTCTCCTTCAGCGTCGGCGTCGAGCGCACCTTCCCGGTGCACAGCCCGATCTTCGAGAAGATCGAGCTGGTCACCCGCGGTGACGTCCGTCGCGCCAAGCTGTACTTCCTCCGTGAGCTGCGCGGCAAGGCCGCGAAGATCAAGGAGAAGCGCGACAACTGAGCTGCTTCCCGCGTTCACAGCGCGGCCGGATAAGCTTCGGCCGCGATGGACACGCAAGCACAGCACTCGGAGCGCGACCGCTCCTCGGAACCCGACGCGGGGTCCGGGGAGAGGTCGCGCTTTTCGCGTACGCGGGAGCGCCTCGTCTCCGTGCTGTCCTGGCGACGGGTGTTCGCCGGGGCGGTCCTGGCCACCGTCGCCCTGCTGCTGTTCAGCTCCTATGTGGTCCAGCCCTTCCTGATCCCCAGCCGCTCGATGGAGCCCACGCTGCAGGTCGGGGACCGGGTCCTGGTCAACAAGCTGGCGTACCGTTTCGGCGCCGAGCCCGAGCGCGGCGACGTGGTGGTCTTCGACGGCACGGGATCGTTCGTACGGGAGGACCTCGACGCGAACCCGCTGACCGGTCTGGTGCGCGGGGCGGCGGCCTCCCTGGGGCTCGCGGAGCCCGCCGACACCGACTTCGTGAAGCGGGTGGTGGGCGTGGGCGGCGACCGCGTCGTCTGCTGCGACGCGCGGGGGAGGCTCGCGGTCAACGGCACAACGGTGGACGAGCCGTATCTGTACCCCGGTGACACCGCTTCCCGGGCGCCCTTCGACATCGTGGTGTCCGCCGGCTCCCTGTGGATGATGGGCGACCACCGCAGCCGCTCCAGCGACTCCCGGGACCATCTCGGATCGCCCGGCGGCGGGATGGTCCCCGTCGAGCGGGTGACCGGCCGGGTGGACTGGCTGGGCTGGCCGCCGGCCCGGACGGGCCCGCTGGAGGGGACCGGCGCCTTCGACGGCGTACGGGCGCCCGGCGGGGCGCATGGGTAACCGCGGACGTCCGCGCGGCGCACCCGACCCCGACGCGTCCCTGCCGACCGGGACCAGGCCCACCGGGCCGCGCTCGCTGCCCACCCGGGCGGAGCGCCGCCGGCTCGCCAAGAAGGTCCGGCGCAAGCGCCGCAGGTCCGCGGTGAAGGAGATACCCGTCCTCGTCGTCGTGGCGCTGCTGATCGCGCTCGTCCTGAAGACGTTCCTGGTCCAGGCGTTCGTCATCCCGTCCGGTTCGATGGAGCAGACCATCCGGATCGGCGACCGGGTGCTGGTGGACAAGCTGACCCCGTGGTTCGGATCGACGCCGCAGCGCGGCGACGTCGTGGTGTTCAAGGATCCCGGCGGCTGGCTCCAGCAGGAGAACCCCGGAGAGAAGAAGGACCCGCCGATCGGCGTCAAGCAGGTCACCGAGCTGCTGACCTTCATCGGGCTGCTGCCGTCCGACGACGAGCAGGACCTGATCAAGCGGGTCATCGCGGTCGGCGGCGACACCGTGAAGTGCTGCGGGGAGGACGGCCGGGTCACCGTCAACGGCGTACCGCTGGCCGAGACGTACCTCCACCCCGACGACCGGCCCTCGACCATCTCGTTCGAGGTGAAGGTGCCCGAGGGGCGGCTGTTCGTGATGGGGGACCACCGGTCCGACTCCGCCGACTCCCGCTTCCACCTCGACGAACCCGACCGGGGCACGGTCTCCGAGGAGGAGGTCGTGGGGCGGGCCGTCGTGATCGCCTGGCCGTTCGGCCACTGGAGCACCCTGGAGCAGCGCGACGCCTTCACCGCGGTCCCGGACGCGCGCGCATCGGAGGCAGCGGTTCCGGCACCGTCGAATAGTGTGGCACCTCCGGATCGCGATGGAATGGTCCGGCTCCCGACCCCTGCGGAACTCCCGCTCGTTATGGGAGTGGTGGGCCTGCACCGGATCGGGCGCGGGCAGTGGCACGTACTGAGGAGTGGATGTGGGGGATTTGGCGGTCGGCGCACGATCCGGACACGACGAACCCGAGGACCGGCCGGAGCGCGACGAGTCTCCCGCGGGCGGGGCGGCGGTCCCGCCGGAGGGTGAGAGCGACACCCCGGGCGACACCCCGGGCGACGACGGTGGCAGGCCCCCCAGGAGGCAACGTTCCTTCTGGCTGGAGCTGCCGCTGCTCGTCGGCATCGCCCTGGTTCTGGCGCTGCTGATCAAGACGTTCCTGGTCCAGGCGTTCTCGATCCCCTCGGACTCCATGCAGAACACTCTGCAGCGGGGCGACCGGGTGCTGGTCGACAAGCTGACCCCGTGGTTCGGCTCGGAGCCGGAGCGCGGCGAGGTCGTGGTCTTCCACGACCCGGGCGGCTGGCTGGAGGACACCGTGACCCCGGAGCCCAACGCGGTGCAGAAGTTCCTGAGCTTCATCGGCCTGATGCCGTCCTCCGAGGAGAAGGACCTGATCAAGCGGGTCATCGCGGTCGGCGGCGACACCGTGGAGTGCAAGGAGAACGGGCCGGTCACGGTCAACGGGAAGAGCCTGGACGAGAAGTCGTTCATCTTCCCGGGGAACACCCCGTGCAACGACAAGCCCTTCGGCCCGATCAAGGTGCCGGACGGCCGGATCTTCGTCATGGGCGACCACCGGCAGAACTCCCTGGACTCGCGCTACCACCAGGAGCTCCCGGGCGAGGGCACGGTCTCCACGGACGAGGTCGTCGGCCGCGCCGTCGTCGTCGCCTGGCCGCTGGGCCGCTGGGCGACCCTGCCGGTCCCCGACACCTTCGACCAGCCCGGTCTGAACGCGGCCGCCGCGATGGCGCCGGCGGCACTGGGCGTAGCCGGAGCGGTGCCCCTCGTGTTGTGGCGCCGCCGGAGGCTGACCGCCGGGCGTACCGCCGGGTAGGGTGCCGACTCGGATCAGCGATTGTCGATCTCCGACGGGGGAACGCTGGGATGAGCGGTACAGGACGCAAGGAAGACGGCCGCGGCCGGCTCGGCGCCATGGTGTCGGGGCTGGCCGTGGCCGTCGGCTGTGTGCTCTTCCTCGGCGGTTTCGTCTGGGCGGCGGTGGTCTACCAGCCGTACACGGTCCCGACCGACTCCATGGCCCCCACGGTGAACCCCGGCGACCGGGTGCTCGCCGAGCGGATAGACGGCGCCGACGTCCGGCGCGGCGATGTGGTGGTCTTCACCGACCAGGTCTGGGGCGCCGTCCCCATGGTGAAGCGCGTCGTCGGGATCGGCGGCGACAAGGTGGCCTGCTGCGGCGAGGAAGGGCGGCTCACCGTCAACGGGATCCCCGTCGACGAGCCGTACCTCGACCGGAGCACCGCCGCCCCGGGCAAGGAGGCGCCCGCCTCGCCCCAGGACTTCTCCGCCACCGTGCCCCAGGGCCAGATCTTCCTGCTCGGCGACGAACGGGCCACCTCCCTGGACTCCCGGGTCCACCTCCAGGACGGTGGCGATGGGTCCGTACCGCTGAGCGCCGTGCAGGCCCGGGTGGACGCGGTGGCCTGGCCGATGAACGGCATGATCGACCGGCCCTCCTCGTTCGCCGCACTGCCCGGCGGGGTGTCCTCCGCCGGCCCGCTGCCGCTCCAGCTGGGCGCGATCCTGGTGGGCGTCGTACTGATCCTCGGCGGCGCGGTGTACGGGCCCGTGGCGGCGCGCCTCGCCCGCCGGAAGACGACCGCCGGAGGGGCCCGATGACCTCGGAGGCCCGCAGGGTCGCCCGGGTGGTCCTCCTGGACCCCGACGACCGCGTTCTGCTGCTGCACGGCCATGAGCCGGACGATCCGGCCGACACCTGGTGGTTCACCCCGGGTGGCGGCCTGGAAGGCGACGAGACCCGGGAGCAGGCGGCCCGCCGCGAGCTCGCCGAGGAGACCGGCATCACGGACATCGAGCTGGGCCCGCTGCTCTGGACCCGGATCTGCTCCTTCCCGTTCGACGGACGCCGCTGGGACCAGGACGAGTGGTACTACCTGGCCCGTACGGCGCAGACCGCGACCGCCCCGCAGGGCCTCACCGACCTGGAGCTGCGCAGCGTCGCCGGTCTGAGGTGGTGGACTTCCGCCGAACTGCTCGCGACGCGTGAGACGGTGTACCCGACCAGACTCGCCGAGCTGCTGCGCACGCTTCTCGACGAGGGTCCCCCGCGTGATCCGTTGGTTCTGGCCCCCGAAATCGTCTAATCGTCCAGGGGTGCCGGAGGCTGACGCACAATGGGGGGCACGCACGGCTGAAGGGGAAACATGCCATGAGCGCCGAGGACCTCGAGAAGTACGAGACCGAGATGGAGCTGAAGCTCTACCGGGAGTACCGCGATGTCGTCGGTCTGTTCAAATATGTGATCGAGACCGAACGGCGCTTCTACCTCACCAACGACTACGAGATGCAGGTGCACTCCGTCCAGGGTGAGGTTTTCTTCGAGGTGTCCATGGCGGACGCCTGGGTCTGGGACATGTACCGGCCCGCGAGGTTCGTCAAGCAGGTCCGCGTGCTGACCTTCAAGGACGTCAACATCGAAGAGCTCAACAAGAGCGATCTGGAACTTCCGGGAGGCTGACCCCGCGCGGCCCGTGCCGCCGGGCCGCCGATACGCGCGTTGCAGTGAGCGACCCGGTCACCCGTGTGGGTGACCGGGTTTTCCACATCCGCGAAGTTGTCCACCAAGATCCACATCTTTGGCCGGGCCGGGTCACAGTCGGTGCCGGAGGTGGTGCCGATATGAACGCACGGGGGGCACTCGGGCGGTACGGCGAGGATCTGGCGGCGCGGCTGCTGGCCGAAGCCGGGATGGCGGTGGTCGAGCGCAACTGGCGCTGTCGCGCCGGAGAGATCGACATCGTGGCCAGGGACGGCGACGCACTGGTCTTCTGCGAGGTGAAGACCCGCAGGTCGGACGCTTTCGAACACCCCATGGCGGCAGTCGGCCCGGTCAAGGCGGGCCGGCTGCGACGGCTCGCCGAGATCTGGCTCGACCGGCACGGCGGGCCACCGTCCGGCGGGGTCCGCATCGACCTGATCGGGGTGATCGTGCCCCGGCGCGGAGCCCCGGTCACGGAGCACGCCCGGGGGGTGTCCTGATGGGTTTCGCGCGAGCGTGTTCCGTGGCGCTGGTCGGCGTCGAGGGCGTGGTGGTGGAGGTCCAGGCGGACCTGGAGCCGGGAGTGGCGGCCTTCACCCTGGTCGGACTGCCGGACAAGAGCCTGGTCGAGAGCCGGGACCGGGTGCGGGCCGCCGTGGTCAACTCGGGGGCCGAGTGGCCGCAGAAGAAGCTCACGGTCGGGCTCTCCCCGGCCTCCGTGCCGAAGAGCGGCTCGGGCTTCGATCTCGCCGTAGCGTGTGCGGTCCTCGGCGCGGCCGAGCGGATCGACCCCGCCACGATCGCCGATGTGGTGATGATCGGCGAACTGGGTCTGGACGGCCGCGTCCGTCCGGTACGGGGCGTGCTGCCGGCCGTCCTGGCGGCGGCCGAAGCGGGGTACGAGCAGGTCGTCGTCCCTGAGCAGTCGGCCGGGGAGGCGGCCCTGGTGCCGGGCGTCTCGGTCCTCGGGGTCCGGAGCCTGCGCCAGCTCATCGCCGTCCTGTGCGACGAACCGGTGCCCGATGAGCCCGCGGACGACCAGGGACGCCCCGACGCCATGCTGGCCGGGCTCATGATCCCCGGCACGGGCCTCGGCGCGGGGCTCGCCCCGACGGCCGCGCGGGGCGACGCCCACCGGCCGGACCTGGCGGACGTCGCGGGGCAGCCGCGCCCGCGCCAGGCCCTGGAGGTGGCCGCGGCCGGAGGACACCATCTGCTGTTCTCGGGCCCGCCGGGAGCGGGCAAGACCATGCTGGCCGAGCGGCTGTCGGCGATCCTGCCGCCGCTGACCCGGCAGGAATCCCTCGAAGTGACGGCGGTCCACTCCGTGGCGGGCATCCTCCCCCCGGGTGAACCGCTCGTCTCCCGGGCGCCTTATTGCGCGCCGCACCACTCGGCGACCATGCAGTCCCTGGTCGGCGGGGGCAACGGGATGCCGAGGCCCGGAGCGGTGTCCCTGGCCCACCGCGGGGTGCTCTTCCTGGACGAGGCGCCGGAGTTCTCGGGCAAGGCGCTCGACGCGCTGCGCCAGCCCCTGGAGTCCGGTCATGTGGTGGTCGCGCGGGCGGCGGGAGTGGTGCGGCTGCCCGCCCGGTTCCTGATGGTGCTGGCCGCCAACCCGTGCCCCTGCGGCCGGCACACCCTCACCGGCGCGGGCTGCGAGTGCCCGCCCTCGGTGGTCCGCCGCTACCAGGCGCGCCTGTCCGGGCCGCTGCTCGACCGGGTGGACCTGCGGGTCGAGGTGGAGCCGGTCGACCGGGCGGACCTCCTGGGGCAGGGCGACCGGGGCGAGTCGACGGCCGTCGTCGCCGCACGGGTACGGGAGGCCAGGGCGCGGGCGGCCCAGCGGCTGGCCGGCACCCCGTGGACCACGAACAGCGAGGTGCCCGGCCATGAGCTGCGGACCCGGCTGCTCGCGGCCCCGGGCGCGCTGGCGGCGGCGGAGCGGGACCTGGAGCGCGGCATGCTCACGGCCCGGGGCCTGGACCGGGTGCTGAGGGTGGCGTGGACCGTGGCGGACCTGCGGGGCGCTGACCGCCCGGACGCCTCCGACGTGGCAGTCGCCCTGGAGCTGCGGACGGGGATCCAGCGCGGGGTGCCGATGGGGGCGGGGGAGCGGTGACCGGCGTGCTGGGGGAGCGATGGCACGGGCCGGAACGGGACGGGGAACGTGATGTGGGCCGGGAGCACGGGTTTGACCGGGAGTGCGGGGCGGACCCGGGGCGGGAGCACGAGTCGGGGCGCGGACCGGGACGAGAGAGTAGCGCGGAGGCGGACCGGGAGTGCGGGGCGGAGCCGGCGCGGGTGCGTGTGCCGGAGGTGGAGCAGGCGTGCCTGCCGGAGCCGCTGTGGGGGCACACGCCGGAGCCCGCCCCGGACCGTGGTCGCTGTGGGCGTCCGGGCCGGGGGCACGCGCCCGGCCCGGATGACGGGGACGGGGACGGCGACCGGGGCGTGGGCCGCGACCGGGGCGAGGACTTCGGCGGCGGCCCAGGCGAGGACCGGGAGCGGGAGCGTTTGGCCAGGGCCGCGTTGACGCGGGTGATGGAGCCGGGGGACGAGCGGGCCGGGCGCTGGCTCCGGCTGACCGGTCCGGTGGAGCTGCTGCGGAGGCTCACCGTCGAGGACGGGTCCGCCGAGCGGCTGCCGGGGATGACCGCCCAGCGGCTCGGCGGCTACCGGTTGCGTGCGGCCGTCGTGGAGCCGGCGCGGGACCTGGCCGCGGTCGCCGCGGTGGGTGGGCGCTTCGTCTGCCCGGGGGACCGGGAGTGGCCGAGCCAGCTCGACGACCTGGGCGACGCGCGGCCCATCGGGCTCTGGGTGCGGGGGCGGCCCGACCTGCGGCTGTGGTCCCTGCGCTCGGTCGCGGTGGTCGGCGCGAGGGCTTGCACTCCGTACGGGGCGCACATGGCGGCGACCCTCGGCTCCGGGCTGGCGGAGCGCGGCTGGGTGGTGGTGTCGGGTGCGGCGTTCGGGGTGGACGGGGCCGCCCACCGGGGCGCGCTCGCGGCGGGCGGGGCGACGACCGCCGTGCTGGCCTGCGGTGTCGACGTGCCCTACCCGCGCGGGCACGCCGAGTTGCTCGGGCGGCTGGCCCAACAAGGGCTCGTCGTCGCCGAGTTGCCGCCGTCCTCCCACCCCACCCGCAGCAGATTCGTTCTGCGCAACCGCGTCATCGCCGCACTGACCAGGGGAACGGTCGTGGTCGAGGCCGAATACCGCAGCGGTTCGCTGGTCACCGCCCGCCAGGCGCAACGGCTCGGCCGCTTCGCGATGGGGGTGCCAGGACCCGCCACCAGCGGCCTGTCGGCAGGGGTCCACGAGCTGCTGCGCGGCGAGGGCGTGCTCGTCACCGATGCCGACGAAGTCGTCGAGCTGGTCGGGGACATCGGCGACCTCCCGCCGGTCCGGCGCGGCCCGGTGCTGCCCAGGGACCAGCTGGACGCGGTCACCGCGAGAGTCCTCGAAGCGCTTCCCTACCACGGTGTCACCCACCCCCGTGACCTCGCCCGCACCGCGGGGACGTCCGCCGACGAAACGCTCGGTCGACTGTACGAACTGCACTCACTGGGGTTCGTCGAACGGGAAGGCGACGGCTGGCGGTTGACGCTTCCTTCGGCACGCAACGACGACGCGCGGCGAGGCGATACTTGACCTGGAGCATTCGGGTGAAAAGGTAAGCCGATGACCTCGCACGATCGATCGGTGACCTGCCCGGGGCCCGCGCCCGCGGCCCCGGCCCCCGGCGGGCGCGGACAGCCTGAACGGCGACACGTAATCACGCGGCATGGATCTCCCGTCCTGCGCGGACTGCGACGCCGCAGTCACGCTACGCTCACAAGGATTCCGCCCCAGACAAAAGTCCCCCAGCACTTCACGGCAGAACGGCTCAAGGCACCACATGCCCCAGCACACCTCCGGGTCTGACCGCGCGGCAGTACCACCGGTTGCGCGTGGCACTGTGCGCCCTCCCGCTCCCTCCTCCCTCGACGAGTTGTGGCGTTCCTACAAGACCACGGGCGACGAGCGGCTGCGGGAGCAGCTGATCCTGCACTACTCGCCGCTCGTGAAGTACGTCGCGGGCCGGGTGAGCGTGGGGCTGCCGTCCAACGTCGAGCAGGCCGACTTCGTCTCCTCCGGGGTCTTCGGACTGATCGACGCCATCGAGAAGTTCGACATCGAACGGGCCATCAAGTTCGAGACGTACGCGATCACCCGGATCCGCGGCGCGATGATCGACGAACTCCGGGCGCTGGACTGGATCCCGCGGTCCGTGCGACAGAAAGCACGGAACGTGGAGCGCGCGTACGCCACGCTGGAGGCGCAGTTCCGGCGCACGCCGTCGGAGGCCGAGGTCGCCTCGGAGATGGGTATCGCGCTGGAGGAACTGCACGCTGTTTTCAGCCAGTTGTCGCTGGCGAACGTGGTCGCCCTGGAGGAGTTGCTGCACGTCGGCGGCGAAGGCGGCGACCGGCTGAGCCTGATGGACACCCTGGAGGACACCGCCGCCGACAATCCGGTGGAGGTCGCCGAGGACCGCGAGCTGAGAAGACTGCTCGCGCGGGCCATCAACACCCTCCCCGACCGCGAGAAGACCGTGGTGACCCTCTACTACTACGAGGGCCTCACCCTCGCGGAGATCGGCAACGTCCTCGGGGTGACCGAGAGCCGGGTCAGCCAGATCCACACCAAGTCCGTGCTGCAGCTCCGGGCGAAGCTGGCCGACGCGGGCCGCTGACGCACCCTTCCTGCCCCCCTCCCGTCCCCCTCCTGCGTTCTTCCCGGCTCTCTCCGGCCAACCGGTCGGAGGCCGTGCCCTTCCCTCGCGCGTCTGCCGCCGTAGAGTGGATACGTGCCCAGGATTCGAGCGGCCTCCGTGGCCGAGCACCGGACCATGCAGCGCGGCGCCCTCCTGGACGCCGCGCGCTCCCTGCTGTCCGAGGGCGGTACGGAGGCGTTGACCTTCCCCGCACTCGCCGAGCGCACGGGCCTCGCCCGGTCCTCCGTGTACGAGTACTTCCGCTCCCGTGCCGCCGTCGTCGAGGAGCTGTGCGCCGTCGACTTCCCCGTCTGGGCGGCCGAGGTCGAGAACGCCATGGAGCGCGCCGAGACGCCCGAGGCGAAGATCGAGGCGTATGTGCGCCGGCAGCTCGACCTCGTCGGGGACCGCCGCCACCGCGCGGTCGTCGCGATCTCCGCGAGCGAGCTGGACGCGGGAGCCCGGGAGAAGATCCGGGCCGCGCACGGCGGGCTGATCGCCATGATCGTCGAAGCGCTGGGCGATCTCGGCAACGCGCAGCCGAGGCTGGCCGCCATGCTCCTGCAGGGTTCGGTCGACGCCGCCGTGCGCCGTATCGAGCTGGGAGTCGCGGAGGAGCCGGGCGTCATCGCGGACACCGTCGTCGCGATGGTCCTGCGCGGTGTGAGCGGCGGCCTGAGCGGCTGACCCGGACGGCGTCCGGCTCCGGCGGCTCGGGTACCCCGAACACCGGCAGCAGCCGTGAGGGGCCTCCGCGCAGCAGTGCGGGCGGCAGCAGCGAGAGGGGGTCCAGATAGGCCTCCCCGCGCCGCAGCCCCCAGTGCAGGCAGCCCTCCGCACAGTGGAACGGTCCGTCCTCCAGCACCCCGACCGGCTGTCCGGCCCGGACGGTCGCGCCCTTCTCGACCCGTGCCCGCACCGGTTCGTACGTGGTGCGCAGCGGCGGCGAACCGCTGCCGGACACCTCGATGACCAGCACCCCGCGTCCCGCCACCCGCCCCGCGAACGACACCCGGCCGTCGGCCGCCGCCAGCACCCGCGCGCCCGGCCCCGCCGCGAGGTCCACGCCGCGATGACCGGGTCCGTACGGACCGGCGGGCGGCTCCCATCCCCGTAACACCGCGGGTCTCCCCGCCAGCGGCCAGCTCCGCCCGCCGTCGTCGTCGGCATCGGTGTCCGCCCCCGCCCCCGTCCCGGCCACCGGCCCCGGCACGGAGGCCACTGCCCCGGTCGGGGCGACGGCTCCGCCGGGCACGATGGCCCCGACCGGCACGGACGGCCCGGCTGGGAACAGCACGTACAGCAGGAGCAGCAGGAGCAGCAGGGACAGGGCGCGGAGAGCGGGGGAGCGGCGTGGGCCGGGCTGATGGCGCATGCCCGCCACGATGTCCCGGAGGTCGGGATTCCGGGGATCACGGCCCGTTCCTGTGGACTACTCGCCGGTTGTGGACATCGCGGTCACCCGGCACTCAGCCGGTCCCGTACACTTCTTACGGCGATCCGGGTCACCGGGTCGACTTCGCACGCCCCGCCACCTCCCTCTTCTCGGAGGTGGCCGCGCTCCTCGGTCCCTCGTGGCACGGCGCGTCGGGGCGTCAGGCGCGAACGCAAACCTGCGGTCGCGATAACCGAGCACCTCAAGGAGTACGGCCATGGCCGTCGTCACGATGCGGGAGCTGCTGGAAAGCGGCGTCCACTTCGGTCACCAGACCCGTCGCTGGAACCCGAAGATGAAGCGCTTCATCTTCACCGAGCGCAACGGCATCTACATCATCGACCTGCTCCAGTCGCTGTCGTACATCGACCGCGCCTACGAGTTCGTCAAGGAGACCGTCGCCCACGGCGGCTCCATCATGTTCGTGGGTACGAAGAAGCAGGCCCAGGAGGCCATCGCCGAGCAGGCGACGCGCGTCGGCATGCCGTACGTCAACCAGCGTTGGCTCGGTGGCATGCTCACCAACTTCTCCACCGTCTACAAGCGCCTTCAGCGTCTGAAGGAGCTCGAGCTCATCGACTTCGAGGACGTGGCCGCCTCCGGCCTCACCAAGAAGGAGCTCCTGGTCCTCTCGCGTGAGAAGGCCAAGCTGGAGAAGACCCTCGGTGGTATCCGCGAGATGCAGAAGGTGCCCAGCGCCGTCTGGATCGTCGACACCAAGAAGGAGCACATCGCCGTCGGTGAGGCGCGCAAGCTCCACATCCCGGTCGTCGCGATCCTCGACACCAACTGCGACCCCGACGAGGTCGACTACAAGATTCCGGGCAACGACGACGCGATCCGCTCCGTCACCCTGCTCACCCGCGTGATCGCCGACGCCGTCGCCGAGGGCCTCATCGCCCGCTCCGGTGCCGCCACCGGTGACTCGAAGCCGGGCGAGAAGGCCGCCGGCGAGCCGCTGGCCGAGTGGGAGCGCGACCTGCTCGAGGGCGACAAGAAGGACGAGACCGCGGCTGCCGCCGAGGTCCAGTCCTCCGCCGAGACCGAGAAGGTCGCCGACGCCGAGAAGCCGGCCGAGGCCGTCGCCGAGGCCGAGGCCGCTGTCGAGGCTCCGGCCGCCGACGCCCCGGCCGCCGACGCGGACGCCGAGCAGGCCTGACACCCGTCACGGCTGCTGACGGCGGGGGCTGACGCCACAAGCGTCGCCCCCGCCGTTCACCCGTAGATCTCAGACTTCGAGAGAGACATAAAGACTCATGGCGAACTACACCGCCGCTGACGTCAAGAAGCTCCGCGAGCTCACCGGCGCCGGCATGATGGACTGCAAGAAGGCGCTCGACGAGGCCGACGGCAACGTCGACAAGGCCGTCGAGGCGCTCCGTATCAAGGGCCAGAAGGGCGTCGCCAAGCGCGAGGGCCGCTCTGCCGAGAACGGTGCCGTCGTCTCCCTCATCTCCGAGGACCAGACGTCCGGCGTCATCCTCGAGCTGAAGTGCGAGACGGACTTCGTCGCCAAGGGTGACAAGTTCCAGACCGTCGCCAACACGCTCGCCGCGCACGTCGCTGCCACCTCCCCGGCCGACATCGAGGCGCTGCTCGCCTCCGAGATCGAGGCCGGCAAGACCGTTCAGGCGTACGTCGACGAGGCCAACGCCAACCTCGGCGAGAAGATCGTCCTGGACCGCTTCGCGCAGTTCACCGGCGCCTTCGTCGGTGTGTACATGCACCGCACCATGCCCGACCTGCCCCCGCAGATCGGTGTTCTGGTCGAGCTGGACAAGGCCGACGCCGAGCTGGCCAAGGGCATCGCGCAGCACATCGCCGCCTTCGCCCCGAAGTACCTCTCCCGCGAGGACGTCCCGGCCGAGGTCGTCGAGGCCGAGCGCCGCGTCGCCGAGGAGACCACGCGCGCCGAGGGCAAGCCCGAGGCCGCGCTCCCGAAGATCGTCGAGGGTCGCGTCAACGGCTTCTTCAAGGAGGCCACGCTCCTCGGCCAGCCGTACGCGCTGGACGCCAAGAAGTCGGTCCAGAAGGTCCTGGACGAGGCCGGTGTCACCCTGAAGCGCTTCTCGCGCATCAAGGTCGGCATCTGAGTCCGTCCAGGCGAACAGCACCGGACCCGATAGGGTCTGGTGCAGTCGACGGCCGCACCCACGCCGGACGACCGCAGATCTGACGAGGAGGCCATTGCCGCTGTAGGGACACCAGACCCACCGGCAATGGCCTTCTTCGTATGTGCACGAGGAGAATTTCCATGGACAAGGGCGCGGACGCCATTCAGGCCGACGGCAAGCACGACGACAAGGGTTCCGGGCGCTTCATGCTGAAGCTCTCCGGTGAGGCGTTCGCCGGCGGCGGTGGCCTCGGCGTCGACCCCGACGTCGTGCACACCATCGCGCGCGAGATCGCCGCCGTCGTACGCGACGGCGCCCAGATCGCGGTGGTCATCGGGGGAGGCAACTTCTTCCGTGGCGCCGAGCTCCAGCAGCGCGGCATGGACCGGGCCCGGTCCGACTACATGGGCATGCTCGGCACCGTCATGAACTGCCTGGCGCTCCAGGACTTCCTGGAGAAGGAGGGCATCGACTCGCGCGTCCAGACCGCCATCACCATGGGTCAGGTCGCCGAGCCGTACATCCCGCTCCGTGCCGTACGGCACCTGGAGAAGGGGCGCGTGGTGATCTTCGGCGCCGGTATGGGCATGCCGTACTTCTCCACCGACACCACCGCCGCCCAGCGCGCCCTGGAGATCGACGCCGAGGCGCTGCTCATGGGGAAGAACGGCGTGGACGGGGTCTACGACTCCGACCCGAAGACCAACCCCGACGCGGTGAAGTTCGACGCACTGGAGTACGGCGAGGTGATCACCCGCGATCTGAAGGTCGCGGACGCCACCGCCATCACGCTCTGCCGTGACAACCAGCTCCCGATCCTCGTCTTCGAGCTGACCGTCGAGGGCAATATCGCTCGCGCGGTCAAGGGTGAGAAGATCGGCTCGCTCGTGGGCGACGTGAGCACCCGGGCCTGACGGCCCCCAGGATGGACAACGGCCTGCCGGTCGGACACCGTGCAGGTGAGGACGCGACGCAGGACCCGCAGGGCTCGGCGATGACGACGCCGGACCCACTCAAGACACGCAGGAGCACGTGGTGATCGAAGAAATCCTCCTCGAGGCCGAGGAGAAGATGGAGAAGGCCGTTGTCGTCGCGAAAGAGGACTTCGCCGCGATCCGTACCGGCCGTGCGCACCCGGCGATGTTCAACAAGATCGTCGCCGACTACTACGGCGCGCTGACCCCGATCAACCAGCTGGCCTCGTTCTCGGTTCCCGAGGCGCGGATGGCCGTGGTGACGCCGTTCGACAAGACCGCGCTGCGCAACATCGAGCAGGCGATCCGCGACTCCGACCTCGGCGTCAACCCGAGCAACGACGGCAACATCATCCGGGTGACGTTCCCCGAGCTCACCCAGGACCGCCGCAAGGAGTACATCAAGGTCGCCAAGACCAAGGCCGAGGACTCCAAGATCTCGATCCGCTCCATCCGCCGCAAGGCCAAGGAGACCCTCGACAAGCTCGTCAAGGACAAGGAGTCCGGCGAGGACGAGGTGCGCCGCGCCGAGAAGGAGCTCGACGACACCACCGCGAAGTACGTCGCGCAGGTGGACGAGCTGCTCAAGCACAAGGAAGCCGAGCTGCTCGAAGTCTGATGAACGACTCTTCCTGGGGCGCCCCGCAAGGAGCCGGTTACTGGGGCACGCCCGAGATGAGCGCTGCCCCGGCGGGTCCTGCCCACGATGTGCGTGACGCCCAGCAGACTCGGCCCATGCCCAACGTGCCGGACGTTCCCGACGCAGGTAGAGACGCAGCCGACCGCGACGACCGGGACAGGGATGCCGCTCACGTCAGCGGCCCCCTGTTCCGTGACGAGATGCCGCAGGAGCCCATGTCCACCCCGCTGCCGCCCCCGCCGCAGAAGAAGCGTGCGGGGCGTGATCTGCGCGCCGCCATAGGGGTCGGTGTGGGTCTCGGCGCCGTCATCGGCCTCTCGCTGTTCATCGTGAAGGCCGTCTTCATCGGCGTGATAGTGATCGCCGTCGTCGTCGGCCTGTGGGAGCTGACCTCCCGCCTCCAGGAGAGCAAGGGCATCAAGGCGCCCCTGGTGCCGCTGGCCGTCGGCGGAGCCGCGATGGTCGTCGCCGGTTACGCACGGGGTCCCGAGGGGGCCTGGATCGCGATGGCCCTGACCGCCCTCGCGGTGCTGGTCTGGCGGATGACCGAGCCGCCGGACGGGTATCTCAAGGACGTCACGGCCGGGGTCTTCGCGGCGTTCTACGTCCCCTTCCTGGCCACGTTCGTCGCCCTGCTGCTGACGGCGGACGACGGGTCGTGGCGGGTCCTGACCTTCCTCGTTCTCACCGTGGTCAGCGACACCGGGGCCTACGCGGTCGGCTGGCGGTTCGGCAAGCACAAGCTCGCCCCGCGCATCAGCCCCGGCAAGACCCGCGAGGGCCTGTTCGGAGCCGTGGGCTTCGCGATGGTCGCCGGCGCGCTGTGCATGGAGTTCCTGATCGACGGCGGCGCCTGGTGGCAGGGCCTGCTGCTCGGCTTCGCGGTCGCCGCCAGCGCCACCCTCGGCGACCTGGGCGAGTCCATGATCAAGCGGGACCTCGGGATCAAGGACATGGGCACCCTGCTCCCCGGCCACGGCGGCATCATGGACCGGCTGGACTCGCTCCTGCCGACCGCACCGGTCGTCTGGCTGCTGCTGGTGCTGTTCGTCGGATCCGGCTGACGTTCCCGGACTCCCGCACCCTGTCCCACCTGCACGTTCTACGAGTGAGGGTCCGTCGTCCACAGGGCGGCGGGCCCTCACCCGTCTGTCTGCGACACTGGATGAACCATGCCTAAGCCCGGAGAACTGGCGGCGATCCGGCATTGAATGGCCCCTGACCAGCACGTTTGGTGCTCGACAGGGGCCGTTCGCGTGCTACTGGGCCGTCTCTGGGCCGTCAGCCACGTCGGGGGAGGGCAAGAACAGCCCGTCAATGGCGTTCCGGGTGCGCTCCTGACTCGACGGCATGAGGTGCGCGTACACCCGCAGCGTGAGTGCGGGGTCGGTGTGCCCAAGGTACTGGCTGACCGCCTTGATGCTCTCGCCGGCGTCCAGCAACACCGATGCGTAGAAGTGCCGAAGCGCGTGCATGCCGTGTTCGCGGGCGGACTCGTACTTCCCGTCCCGGGCGCTCGGGATGAGGCCAGCCAGCGCGAGGGCGGGCTTCCATTCCTGGATGTTGAAGTTACTCCGCCAGACGACTCCGGACGCGGTGTTCGTGAACAGGAGACGAGCCGTCACCTTCGGGCCGTCAGGCTTCCGCCACGGCAGGGTGACCTCAACCGGCTTGCAGTTGTCCATGTGCGCTCGCACGGCTTCGGCCACCGAGGACGGGAGCGGGACGTCTCGCTCCTTGCCGCACTTCGGCGGGGCGAACACGGCCTTGCCTTGGATGAGCTTCACCTGCCGAACGACCCGCAGGATGCCCTCCTCGAAATCGACGGCATCCTCAGCGAGGCCCACGATTTCCCCCTGCCGGAGCCCGCAGCCAGCGCCTGTGTCCACCATGGTCCGGTAGCGCTCAGGAAGGGCTTGGCGGACCGCTTGCACTTGTGAGGGCAGCCACGGGGTGACCCGCCGCCGTTCGACCGATGGCGGGCGCACGGACTTCGCGGAGCATGGGTTGCGGGGGAGGAGACCGTCGTCGACGGCCGCACTCAGTACGGCTCGAACGTCGCCGTAGATGTTGCGCGCGTACGCCCCGCTCACGCCCGGGTTGGACTCAAGGGCGCTCACCAGGTCGCGAAGGTGTTCCGGCCGGAAGGAGTCGAGCGGGCGCGACCCGAGGATGGGGAAGGCGTGCAGGCGTAGCCGCTGCTCGGTGACGATCTGGCTCGACAGGTCCGCGCTGTGCGCCTTCAGCCACTTCTCGGCGTAGCCCTTGAACGTGACCCGGGCTGCGCGCGGGTCGATGTACTGGCCTCGGGACATGTCGGAAGCGACGTTGGTCAGCCAGTTCTCAGCGAGGCGCTTCTGTCGGTCCGGGAAGGACTTGGACTTCTCGGTGCCGTCGGGGCCGACGTAGCGGGCGCGGTAGCGGAGTCCGATGCCGTAACGGTCGCTCTTGACGCGGAGGGCCTTTCCGTCGGGCCCGGGTTCGGTTTTGTACCAGCGGTCTTGGATGTGGCCGGCCACAGGGGGCTCCTGTCGGGGATGCAGCAGGGGCGCGACCGGTGGTCGCGCCCCTGCGAGTGGTTTTGGTGTGGGTCAGGCCGCGTCGTGGTCGGCTTCGGTGAGCGTGTTGATCCAGGCGTGGACGGCGGTGGGGTCGTAGCGGAGGTGCTTGCCGATGCGGAAGCCGGGCGGGCCGGTGCGCTTCTTGCGCCAGGCGTAGACGGTTTCGAGCGGGACGGAGAGGAGGGCGGCGATGTCCTCGGGGGTGAGGTAGCGGTCGGGGAGGCCGCCCCGGAGGGTGGCGCGGGGGTCGGGTTTCGGTGCCACGGGGTCTCCAGGGGGCGGCGATGGGCGGCGTGGTTGTCCGAGGTGTGGATTTCTGCGTCACCGCGTCACCCGCGTCACCTAGGGGGTGTGACCTGCGGTTTTGGGTGACGCAGCCGATTGGGTGTGCGTCACCCGTGCGTCACCTTCTGCGTCACCGGATGACGCGGGGGTGACGCGGGTGACGCAGGGGTGACGCAGGATTCGCCGTCTGCGTCACCCCTTCCGGTGCAGGTCAAGGGCCGTTTTCTGTCCCGGGTGACGCAGGTGACGCACACCTTCCCTACTTAGGAAAGGAAGGGGGGTATCTGTAGTAGTGGCGGTGATCCTTCAGGCGAAGTGAGGGGCCCTTCGGGCACGCCTTTTGGGCGGCGTTCCGCCGAACAGCAAGAGGAGCACCCGTCGGCGTGGCGGGGGGTGCTCCTCTTGCTTGTCCCCGGGGCGACCGGTGCGGTCAGAACGCCGCCGCCTGCTCTGGTTGCTCAGGGGGCGGGGATGCGGCCGGGCGGGTCATTTCGAGGTAGCGGCCTGCTTTGGTGCGTCCGGTGTCGATGAGGACGCCCCGGGCGGCGAGGGTGGGTTGAAGGCGCTTGAGGCGGTCGGAGAGGACTTTGCCGGTGGTCGGCCACCCTTTAGGCAGGGGCCGTAGCTCCTCGCCGCTGTAGTGGCGGCTCAGGGCGTTCAGCCAGTCCGTGGACGTCATGCGCTGCTCGCGGCCGGGGTCGAGGGTCTCGGCGTGCTGGAGGACGGTCTGCGCCAACAGGTCGCCTTCGATGACGTCGTCGTTCAGGTCGTCCAGGCTCACTCGGTACGCGTGCAGTGCTCCGAGCCCGGTGGCGACGTCGAGTTGGGCGCAGAGGTGGGCGAAGTCCGCCATCCGTAGATCGGTGGGGGTCTCTGCTTCGGCGGCCCGGACCTTGACCGTGAGATCGAGGAGAGACCCGAGCACGATGGGCAGTACCTCTTCGTACTCCGCCCACAGCTCCGCCTCGGTCCTACGAACCGTGGGCCGCTCCAACCGCAGCGGCAGAAGCCGTTCCGCGAGGTCCGGCCGGATGACCCCCACGTCGATCCCTGTCAGGAGGAGCGGCCGGCGGTAGCGGGCCCGGTGCACGTCCCCGTCCGTGAACAGCGCCCGCTTCACGCTCTCGGCTCCGGTGACGATGCAGCACATGGCGTCGGACAGGTCCGGCGTCATATGAGAGAGGTTGTCCAGGGCGGTGACCCATCCGGCGGCGACGGCCGCGATCAGGTTCTCCTCGTCCTTCGGCGCCCGGCGCAGGTCCCCGCTCATACCCTCCACGATCCGAACCAGCATCCGCCCCCCGGTCGACTTCCCAGCGCCCTGCGGGCCGGTGAGGAACGGTGCGGGGACGGGCACGCCCGGCCCCAGGCAGCCGATCAGCCACGCGATGGCGAGGCATTCGGTTTCGGCGTTGGCGAAGTTGCACAGCCGCATCAGAAGGTCGATGCCCTTGCCGTCGGTGTCCTTGGCCGGCAGGGGCAGTTCCCCGGTGAGCTGGGTGCGCCGCCAGCACACCTCTCGCGGGTCCGGCACGGTGATCTCCCACCCGGTGGGGTGGATACGGACCGACTGCCCGTCGGCGCGGCCGAGGTCGAGCCAGGTGGCCCCGTCGAAGCCGGGGGCGACGCGGATGTGTACGGCCTGGGTGGTCTCGGTCATCGCCAGCGCCTCGATCAGGTCCAGCGCCTCCTTGAGCGCGGTGCCGTTGAAGACGCCGACCCCGTCGCGGAACATGCCGACCATGAGTTCCTGCCGGTGGCTGCCCGTCGTGCCCTGGGAGCGGATCGGCCGGGCCACGGGGTGGCCGTTCTTCTGTGCGTAGACGGTGCCGTCGGCAGTGCGGAAGTACCGGAAGTGGGACTGCGCGTAGTCGCTGATGACCTCACGTGCCGGGTTCTTCTCGTCCTCGGACATGACTCACATCCCCAGTGCGGTGCGGGCGTTGGTCCAGGCGTCCGTGCAGTGCCGGGCGCTCTCGCCCTTGGCCTGCGCGGCGGCGAACAACCGGGCGGCGTGGGCAGCCGTCAGACACCCGCACCGGCCGTGCGCGGACAGCACCGCGAGGAACGTGCGATACACGGTTGCGTGCACCCCGCTGGCCGCCTCACGGATGCGCTGCTCGGCCATCGCGATACCGCGCTCCAGGTAAGCGGGGGTGCGGTGACGACAGTCCCCGCCCCTGGCCGGTAGAGGCACGGTGACGGGCCGGACCGGCGACGGCTTCTTGACGACCAGGGCTCGCACCACGTCGGGCAGGGTGGTCGTGGTGCCGGTGCCGGGGCCGAGCCACCGGGCGTAGGCCATCGTGGACTTGATGTCGACGCCATCGCGGACCGCGTTCACGGAGGGCATCGCGCCCCGGTAAATCCAGTGCTCGCCCCGCGTCGTCGCCACGGTCCGCGTGGCGGGCAGCGTCCGACGGGCCCACGCGACAGCGTCGGCGTGGTCTAGGTCGACGACGGTGAGCCCGATCCCGCCGGGGTGGTAGGCCACGGCCGCCGCCTGCTTCCACGCCGTCGACCAGGTGGGCCCGGTGAGGATGGCGGGGTCGGTGGTGGCGGCGGCCCAGGCGTGGCAGGGGCGGGGGCAGGTGCAGGGGCCGGGGGTCTTCATGTTCGGCCGGCCGCCGCAGGCGTTGTCCCGGCAGTCCGGGCAGTTCCCGAACGGGACCTTGCCCGCCCGCAGGGGCAGGACGGGAACGGACCGGTTCGCCAGGTCGAGGGCGGCGGTGAGATGGGGTGTGTTCATGCTGCGGCCGTCCTTTCGTGGGTGAGGAACTGGTGGCCGATCCACTGGGTGTAGGCGGGAGGTACGGCCTGGCGGGCTTCGACGTTGGTCATCCAGGTGCAGCCCATGGCGTCCGCGTAGGCCCGCTCGCCCTTGTGCTCGAAGGCGAGCAGCCCTTTGTGGTGCCAGCAGGGCGGGACCAGGTCACCGCCGCCGCCCCAGGAGGTCTCGAAGGCCCGGTGCCGGCGCACGTTCAGCCCGAACTGGGACCCGCACAGCAGGTAGTCCGGGCGCAGCGGCGCTTCGGGGACGTTCTCCATCACGTAGGGGATGCCGGACGCCTGGAGGCGTTCGCGGCCGGGGGCGAGGAGGTCAGGATGGTTGTTCTGGGTGCCGCGCCAGGCGGTGACGCGGGCGAAGTGCTGGCAGGGCCAGGAGGCGTGGACCAGGTCATACCCGTCGAGGGGGAAGGTCAGGGCGTCGGCCTGGAGGAAGGTGAACGGGTAGCGGGGCTGCGGGTGCACGTCCACACCGGTGACGTCGTATCCGGCGAGGTAGTAGCCCATGGACAGGCCACCGGCCCCGCAGCACAGGTCCAGCACACGCAGCCCGTTCGGCTTGCGCAACGGCAGCACACGCGCGTTCACGCGGCCACCCCCAGCCCGGACGCGGCCAGCAGGGCAAGAGCCTGGGTGCCGATGAACTGGGTGTAGGCCGGGGGGATGCATTCGCGGATGCCTTCGCGGTTCATCCACGGCACCCCCATCACCCGGCGGGCCAGGTCGACGCCGGAGAAGTTCCCGACGAACTGGCCGTAGTGGCCAGGCGGGATGGGGCGGCCCATCTTCGCCTGCGGCACCAGGTGGGCGGGGTGGTGGGGCTGGTTGAGGGTGAGGCCGCCGCCGGTCTCGAAGTACCGGTGCCGGTAGGTCTCCACCCCGAACATCGGCCCGCACAGCATCACCGGGCGGTCCAGCTTCGGCACCGCCCCGCGTACGTTCTCCATCACCCATGGCCGCCCGGTGGTCTTCAGGGCGGCGCGGGTGGGGGCGATGAGGTCGGGGTGGGTGTTGCCCTGGAGGCGCTGGCAGTCGCTGTCGTGCTGGCACGGCGGGGAGGCGTGGATGACGTCGAACTCCGCGCCGTGCTGCAGCACGTAGGCGATGGCGTCGGCCTGGACGAACCGGAAGGGGTAGCGGGGCTGCGGTGCGGTGTCGACGCCGGTGACGTCGAGGCCGGCATCGGCGTAGCCTTTGGCCGCGCCGCCCTGGCAGCAGAACAGGTCGAGTAACCGCGGCTTGGGCCTTGTTCGGGCCCGGGTGTCAGTGGGGTACGGCATCCTGGTGTTCTCCAGTTCTGTTGAGTGGGCTGGGGGTGTGGGGCAGCCGCGTTTCTTTGGTGAGAGGGGCGGCTGCCCCCGGCTCATTGGGACGTGAAGGGGGCGCAGTGACGACGGCATGGCTGGTGCTGGCTGTGGGCGACGAGGACCGGCAGCACGGGGGCAATGACGGGTATGACGACGACCCGTCGCAGCACTACAGCTGGGACGACACGGTCCCCAACCACGCGCGTATCGCTGTGGGGGACGTGATCGCGCTGTGGGACAAGAAGCAGTTGCTCGGTCTCGGAGTGATTTCCGGGATTGAGACCGGGAGCGAGATCAAGACGCTTTACTTCTGCCCGGAGTGCAAGAAGGCCGACTTCAAGCGGCGCAAGCGGCTGAAGCCGACGTGGCGCTGCAACAAGTGCCCCGCCATGTTCGAGGAACCCGGCAGCAAGCAGAAGCGTGTGGTCACGTACCGGTCGCGCCACGGCGAGGTATGGATGGACGGACGGGGCCTGCTTGACGGCAAGCAGTTGCGGGCCTTGTGTGACTCGCCCGACTCCCAGCTGAGCATGCGCCCCGCCCGCTGGGTGAAGCTGCGCGATGCCCTCCTCGCGCTCGACGGAGTCGACTTCAGCGACCTGAGCTTGGACGATGACGAGAACGAGGGCGACCGCGGGAACCCGGCAGGCGGCAGGGAGCGGAGGAAGATTGCGGGTGGGCACCGCATCTCGAAGGTCCGTGCTCGCGTGGGGCAGGGGCCCTTCCGGCAGCAACTGCTGGACGACTACGGCCAGGTGTGCGCGTTCACCGGACCCGCGCCGGCTGGGGCTCTTCAGGCGGCACATCTGTACAGCTATGCCGACGAGGAAGAGCACCACGAATGGGGTGGTCTGCTCCTGCGCAATGACGTCCACAGCCTCTTCGACCGCGGCCAGATCGGCGTCAACCCCGACACCGGGTGCATCGAGGTCGACGACGAGCTCCTGGGCTATCCGGCGTACGCCGAACTGCACGGCAAGGTTCCCCTGGTCAGTCTGCGGCCTGAGCACGAGGTCTGGCTCGCTGCCCACTGGCGCCAGCACTGGACCGAGAGCGTGACCATTCCCGCCAGCCGCGTCCCGGTAGCCACCTCCTAGCAGGGAGGGGCGCCTGTTGTGGCATCGGCCTGAGGCGCCCGCGGCCTCCATGCGTCAGGCGTAGGTGATGGTCATGGCGTCCGGGCCGGGCAGGTGCCCGGTCGCGGCCCGGTGGGCGGGGTCGTCCTCGGTGCAGATGAGACGGCCGTCGGGGGTGAGGGTCCAGCCGGTGGTGGGGTCGCCCCGGTGGGTGGCGTTGGTGACGGCCTGTCCGGGGGTGTCGAAGTGGGGGGTGTACTCGTCGGTGTCGGTGGTGGTGCCGCAGATGTCGCAGACAGCGACCCAGCACACGCATCGGCGTACGGCCATGGGGTGCTCCTCGGTCAGAAGGGCGGTTCGTCGCTCCACGGGTCGGGTACGTCCCGGCGGCGGCGAGGAAGGCGCGGGAGCCGCAGAAGGATCCAGTAGCGGGTTTCGTCCCAGCAGGTGCAGGGGTCCCACTCGGTGCCGGCGTACTCCCCTTCGTGGTCGCCGTAGTCGTAGGCGAACCCACCCTCGCCGTCACAGCGGGGGCAGTCGGGGTCGGGGGTGTCGGTCAGGATCAGGGTCCGGCGGGCCCATCCTCGGAGCTGGATACGCAGTCGCGGCATGCTGTCGCTCTCTCCTGTCGAGGCAGAAGCGGAATCCCTGCCGCCGATGTGGCAGGGAGGCGTGGGCACCCCCTGTGGGGGTGCGTGTGGAGGGGGTTTCGGGGGTCTGACCTGCGGTGCCTCCCTGCCTCCCTGACAGGTCGTCTTGGCTGGTCAGGGTCAGGGAGGCGGGTCAGGGAGGGGGTCAGGGACTTCTCCCTGCCTCCCTGACCCCGGTGGGGTCGGCTCCCTGTTACTCGGCGGCGGAAGCGGAACCGTCGGTGTCGCGGTTGGCGAGGTGGCGGAAGAGCCGGTCCCGGGCGATGACCATGCGGCCGTCGGACTTGTAGGGCTCGGCCCCGGTGCCGTCCAGGACCCGCTTGAGGTCCAGGTGCGACCACTTCCCGTAGGCGTCCTCGCTCAGCGCAGTCAGCCGCTTCAGGACGTCCGTCGTGAGGACGCGGGACGCGTCTCCCAGGACGGTCATGACGTCCATGAGCGGGTCGCGCTCCTCACCACGGTCGTCGGTGTGGAGGGTGGTGACGCCGTCACGCAGAGCCTTGGCCCGCTCCGCGATCTCGGCGGCGTCGTCGGTGCTGATGTAGTGCGTCCGCACCGTCAAGGCGGCCTGCCCGGTCGGAATCTTGATCCCGTCGGACGCGACGACGACCGTGCCCTTGTCCAGGCCCGGCCGCAGCAGGTTCGGCGCGGCCCCGCCGTCGACCGCCTTGTCCCCGAGCGCCATGCGGGCCTGCGACTCGGTGCCGAGCGCGAGGGACGCGCGAGTGTGGGCGCCTTCACGGACCAGCTTGGGGAGGTTCTGGTCGGTGGGGTCCTGCGTGCCCTGGAAGAGCAGCACGTCCACCGCCCGGCCCTGGTTGTGGATCTTCCGTGCGGCCATGAAGTACCGGGACGTGGCCCGGGTCCCGCCGTAGGGACGCTTCTCCCCGTCGACCACGGGGCACATGAACGCGACCTGCGCTTCGTCGACAATGCCGATCAACGGCGTGAAGACGGTGCCCGGGGGTGCCTGGATGCGGCGCTCCATCTCGTCGACCAGGTCTTCCAGCATCTCGGTCGCCTCGATGACATGGTCATCGGTAGGCCCCTGGATCAGCACAGTGGCAAGCCCGTCGAACATGCCCCAGTCCCCAACACCCTTCAGGTCCGCCACCCGGAACTCGACGCGCGGGTCGAGGGCGAGCCAGAGGGCCAGTGCGCGCAGGGCGGCGGTCTTGCCCTGGTTGGACAGGCCGGTGATGAGCATGTGCCGCTGGTAGAGGCTGATCAGGGCGGCGTCCCCGCGCAGGTCCTGGCCCCACGGGGCCTTTCCCTTGGCGTAGTCGGCGGTCAGGGTGGTGTCCGTCATCAGCGGGGACGGGCCGATCGGCTCGTCCAGCGCGCCGCTGTCCGCGATCCACAGCCGGACCGTGCGGGCGGCCTGCGCAATGGTGATGAACACCTCGTGCTCGTGCCGGTTCAGGTTCTCCGCGAGCTTCCGCCGGCGCTTTTGCACTTCGTCGGTAGCAACGCCGGAGGGAAGGGTGACATCGACCTCTACGCCGCATCCGGCAATCCGGATCGGCCCGAGCATCGCCGCCCCCGCATCCCCCATCTCCTTCACCGCCTGCCTCAGCGGCGCGATCCCCAGGTCCCGCAGAGCGGTGACCACGACGGACGGGGTGATCGGCGCACCGACGTCCGCAGCACGGGCCGGGAGAACCCACTGCGGGGCGGCCTGCTGATGCCGCCCCACACCCCACAGGGCCAGCAGCGCCGCCCACGGCCCGAGGGCGACCAGTGGCCCCCACACCACGGTGATGATGACAACGATCCACCGGACCAGCTCGATCAGGGCCAGGGTGGGGGCGGCGAGGTCGGCGAAGTTCTCGTTCGCCACGGCGAGGATGATCCCGAGCAAGAGCAGGCCACCGGCGGTGATGCCGAGCCCGGCCGCCGCCCCCTTGGCCGCCTTCACCGGAGCCGACAGCAAGTCCATGCGCCGCTGGTGACGGGCCGCGCGGAACCGCTGGCCGCGCTCTTCCCACTCGGTGGCGAGGTCGAGGTTCCCCGCGGCTTCCGCCGCCCTGAGCATCCGCTCGTAGCGGGCGGCGGTGCGGCCCTCCCACGCCCGGCGGGCCACGATCCGGCCGCCGCCGATCACGTACATGCCGTGCCGGACCGTGAACCGGCCCGCCGAACGGGTCCGCTCATGCGTCGCGGCCCTGCGGACCATGCGGGCGGTACGGACCACCCGCGACACGCGGCGAGCAGTCGGCGGGGCGTCGGAGGTGGTCGGGTCGGTGGTGGGGTCCTTGACCAGGCTCACCACCGGTTCGGTGGTGGTGTCGGGGGTGGTGGGGCGGTGGTCGTCGAGGTGGTGCACGGTCCCCATGACGGGGGCCGTGCTGGCGGGTTCGGTCATGATGAACGTGCCTCTCCTGCTCAGTGCAATGGGACGGGGTGTGATGGGGGCGGCCGGTTTCCTTGGCCGGGTCCGGCCGCCACCGGTTCAGGACTGTTCGGCCTTGTGGACGGCCCGCTCCGCGAGCTTCACGCGCTGCTCTGCCTGCTTGCGGGCCTCACGGGCGGCGGCCCTGTCGGCGCGGGGGGCGGTGCGCTCGACGGCCTTGGCTGCGGCGAGGTCCTGGCGGGCGTCGGCCTGGACCTTGTGGAGCGCGGCCAGTTCCTGTGTGCCCCGGGCGGCGGCGGACTGGTCGATGCGCTCGATCTTCCGCTTGATGTCCGGGTCGACGCAGTCCGCGAGGGCCTGACGGAAGCCCTTGCGGAACAGCTTCGCGCGCTCCCGGGACTCGGCACGGGTGTAGCTGTAGACCGTGGGGTTGTTGCTGGACACGGGGACCTCCCAGAAGGGTGGGGCCGGACTGCCCGGCTCCCCTTGCCGCCCCGGGAGCCGGGGCGGCGCGGGCAGTCGTCAGGTGAGCCGCAACTCGTGGGTGTGGCACAGGAAGGGGCCGATCAGCAGCCCGACGCGGTGCACCGTCCAGCGGCCACCGGTGAGGGGCCCCGGAGGGGTCTCGTCGACGATCCGGCCGGTACGCCCGGCCGCACGCGGGTCGTCGTCACAGGAGACGATCAGCACCTCTTGGCCTGCCTGAAACATGCCGTCTCCTAGGAGCGCTTGCGCGGGTCGATGGGGGTGCATCCGCACGGGGCGGGGAGCCCCCGGGAGAAGTACTTCTCGTGGTCCAGTTCCTGCGGGCAGTGGTTCTCGCAGGCGTGGCGGCGGCCCTTGGCGGGCCAGGGGATACGGGGCATCGGCTACCGCCTCTTACGGGTCTTGGTGTCGCTCACGGACTTCACGACGGCCACGACGCCCCAGGCGCACACGGCGGCGACTAGGGCGAGCAGGGCGAGGTTCGCGGCGATGGCGGTAAGGACGCCGACGAGGAGCGGGCCGAAGTAGACGCCGGCGGCGACGGCCCCGGCGCCCATGCCGGAGCCGAGAGCGAGGCGCTGAACGGTGCGGTCGGGGGGTGCCTGGTGGACGTGGATGACCTGCGGTGCCGTGTTGGTGGGCTGGTAGGTGGTGGGGAGGTGGTCGGTGTAGGCGGGGGTGCCGTCCGGGAGCTTTACGACGGACGGGGTGCGGGGTGCGGGCAGGTGGTCCATGGGGTGCCTCCCGGTCAGTTGGCCGACTCGGCGGCCTGGCGGGCGATGTCCCTGATGCCGTCCAGCAGCTCGTCGATGCGGTCGAGGGGGACGTACAGGGTGGGGCTCGGCCCCTTCCTGCCGGGGCTCGTACGGATGGCGACCACGGGCTGGGCGCGGTCGGTGTCGGGGCGGATGGTGACGGCCTCGGCGGTCAGCGACGGCCCGTCAAGGGGGTCGACGGTGAAGCGGAAGGTCATGAGTTGCCCTTTCAGGACGACGGAGTGTCGTGGCAGGTGACGCACATGCCAAGCGACCGGGGGACGCAATAGCCCACGTCAGTACGGCAGTTGGGGCAGGTGCGGCGGGCCCGCATCGCCGCAGCGAGCGCGGCGGCACGGCCCGGGGTCATGGGGCGTACGGGGCGGGCGTGGTCGATGCGGTAGAGGTAGGCGACCAGCGGGCCCCGCCGGCGGCGGGGCCGGTGGAGTTCCGCAACGACGTCCTGACCACCCGGCCGCAACCCCAGCGCGCGGAGCTGACGGCGGGTGGCCAACCCGTCCGGGGCGAGGTGCCACAGGTAGACGTCGGCCATCAGGCCGCCGCCTCACCCGGACCGGCCGCCTGCTCGCGCTCGGCGCGCAGGGTGTCGCGCAGGACGCGGGCCTTGGCCGGGGACGTGTGGACCGCCTTGCGGATGCCCTCGGCGGTCAGCTCCCGATCGGCCCATGCGGCGGTAGCCGTACGGGCCTCGGTCAGCAGCTGGTCGGCGGTGCGGGCCGGTCGACTCGATCGGGCCGCTTCGGGCACGCGTCCGGTTGCCCGGCGCGGGCGGGTCGTCTCGGCGGCCACCGCGCCAACCGGGGCCCGATCGGTCGACTTCACCAGCGACACCGCCGGAGCCGCCGGGAACGCCGCCGGGGCCGGGGTGATCGGCGCGGGGGCCGATACTCCCAGGTCAGCCGTAGACCGATTTACATATGTCTCAGCCGATTCATCATGATTTGGTGTGGTGGCCGCGTGCTCGGTCGGTCGGTGGTGCAGGACCTTGGCGACGAGGTCGGAGCCGAAGTAGATCGACCCGACCGGCAGCGATGTGGCGAGCAGGACCAGGGCCCAGTTGGCGGGGTCCCAGTCGGCCAGTCGACCCCAGTCGACCACCTCGTCGTGAAGCTGCGGGACGAGTCCGTGGACGTAGTTGAGGACGAGTGAGGCCAGGGTGTAGGCGGCCAGCACCCGCAGGGCGAACCGGCGGGCGTCGCCGGTCAGGACGAGGGTCGCGACGAGGGCGAGGGCCATCAGCCCGTCGACGACAAAGGGGTAGAGGGTCGCGGCGGTGGGGTCGGCTCCGGTGGCGGTGGCGACGTCGCGCAGGGCGTTCCAGGAGACCCGGAACGCCATGGCGACCACACCGACGAGAGCGGCGATCAGCAGGCCCTTGCCGAAGCGGTTCATGACTGGTCTCCCCGCCACGGGAAGGGGCGGGTGTGGTGGGCCGTGCGGAAGACTCGTACGCCCGCCCCGGCGGGGGCATCGGGCTTGGCGACCGGGCGAGCGCCGCTGATCGAGGCCAGCATGCGGGCCGCGTGGTGCTCGCACCCGTCGGCACCCGCGTTCTCCGCGTCGATGACGGTCACGACGACCGGGCCCCCGCACGGCGTCGCGTCCTCCGGGTGCGCGGCCGGGCACTGCACCGGAGTGCCGACGGGCGGGCCGCCGACCATCTCGACCAGCTGTTCCACGGTCACCTCAAGGCGGCCGATCATCCGGGCCATAGCGGACACATCCAGCAGACTCACGGACTGCGCGTCCGCCAGGGCCTGCCGGGCGGCGAGGATGCGGCTGCGGTCGTACGCGGTGAGATCGAAGCGACTCATCAGGCCGCACCCCCCGACAGGCTCACGACGGCGGCCGACCGGTTGGCCAGCTCCCGGCGAGCCGCCAGCACCCGCCGGCGGGCCCGGCGGATACGCCGCTCGTCCAGCTCCGTCGGCGTGCGGTCGATGGTCATGATCTGCGCGTCCAGCAGGACGACGTCCGCCAGGACGGCGGGCATCTCCGTCTCGATCGCGTCCAGCTCGGCGTCCGACGGCTCACCCTCGAATGGAACGGCGGTAACGGCCGCCTGAAGTGCTGCGATGGTCTTCATGAGTCGTTCTCTCCCTGTGAAGGTGGTGCGGCTCGACAGCGGCCCCGGTGTTCCTGCACCGGGGCCGCGCTGTGTCGTGAATGGCGTTGGGGTGTCAGGCGGTGGCGGCGGCGCGGACGAGTTCGTCGGCGGCCTCGATCGCGGCCTCGCGGTAGAAGTCGAGGAGTTCGCGATTCTCGGTGTTCCGCAGGGCGTACGTCGCGCCGGCCGCGCCCTGAGCGACCCCGGCGAGGTCGGGGGCCAGGATCGCCAGCGTGGTGAGCGGGGCGGTCAGAGCGGAGCGGGTGTTGTGACTGGCCGCGCGGGCGGCCTGGTAGTCGGCGTCCGAAGCGCCGGACAGCCGCAGGTCCTCGCGGACCCACATCGACCGGCGGTGATCGGCCAGCGCCACCGTGAGCGCGGTGACGGCGGCGATCCGGTCCCGCCGCTCCTCATACCCACGAACCTCGGCACGGTCCCGGCGGGCGGTGCGCTGCTGGAGCATGTAGGTGGTGACCGAACCCAGCAGGGTTCCCAGTACCGCGATGACACTGATCCACATGGTGAGCCCCTCTCGTTGAATGAATCCGGGTGTCCGGCTCCCCTCAGCCCCGCCCGTACAGCACCGCGTGAAGCGGTCTGGACGGGCGGGGGAGGCAACCGGCCGCAGCGTGAGCTGCGGAGGGTGGGGTGGTGCGATGTCTCCTTCGCGAGTGCAGCGCCCGTACCAGGTAGCGCTGCGTGCCCCGCGTTGTAGGCGTATGGAGACGTGACCTTGCGGTCTAAGCCATCCGGTTAATGACAAGGCGCCGGTGCACCTCGGCCCGATTTGTCCCGGGCCCCTTGGCGTCTCGCCCGAAGACGTGACGCCCGGTCGTGCAGGTCGAAGCAGCCCAAAGAAGGCCCCTTCTGCGTGGGCTACCGCCCCCTTCCGGAAGTTCCGGATCGGGCGGTGGCCACAACAAGAGACTGGACCGGTGGACCGGTCCAGTCAAGCGGCAAGTCTGCGTGCCACTTCCCCGCCGTGAGGGAAAGTGCAGGTGGAGAGGTGTTTTCGGGCGACAAAAAAAGCTGAACCGGTGGACCGGTCCAGCTGTCTCTGCTGCTCCGTGCCTACATGGCGTAGGTGTCCACCTGCTCGAAGAGCGACGACGGCGTGACGCCCTCCTCGCAGACCAGCGGCTTCCCTTGCTCGTCGTACGCCGTGTGCAGCAGCACTGCTACGGGTGCGCCCTGCGGCACCCCCAAGCGTTCCGCCTCCGTCTCCGATGCGCCGCGCACCGTGGTGACGTCCACGCCTTCGGACGGGGCCCGCCCGGTCTGGCGCCGGATGTAGCGCGTCGTGCCTTCGGCGATCGGGTGAGTGTCGGCAAGGCGAGGTGACACCTCCGCGACCTCCGGGGGGAACCACGCCTCAACGCAACTGTTCGGCGTGCCGTCCGGGAGCTGGAGGACCCGAACACGCCGAAGCGCCGTCGTCCCGGAGGTGAGTCCTAGAGCGGCGGCGACGCGGGCGGGGGGTTCCGCCCAATCAGGCTCACCGACGCGCAGGAACGGCATCCCGCCCAGGATGCGCGCCGACCCCGCACGGCGAGCCCCGGCGGGGCGTGCGACGGGCGTCTCCGTGACGACGAACCCGGTTCCCTGCTTGGCTACGACCACGCCATCGTTTCGCAGCACATCGACGGCCTTGATGGCGGTGGCTCGTGACACATCCCACTGCTCGGCCAACTCGCGGCCGGATGGAATTGTGGCCCCGGGAGCGATCTCACCAGCGGCGATGCGGGCGCGCAGGAACTCTGCGATCTCTTCGTACTTCAGGACTGCCATGGCTTCCCCTATTTCCTGCGCTGGACTGGTCCACCGGTACACACGATACTGCGACCATGTCGAATCTCGAATTGGCACCCTCCGTGATGCGGTTCTATGGCGAGACGGTCAACGAGGACAGCCGCCTGCGCAGCTCGGCAGACGGTCGGATGGAACTGGTCAGAACTCAGGAACTCCTCCGACGCTTTCTGCCCCCCGCGCCGGCGCGTGTGCTCGACGTGGGCGGGGGGACCGGGATTCACGCTGAATGGCTGGTGAAGGACGGCTACGACGTCGCCCTGGTGGACCCGGTGCCGCGTCACGTTGAGGCCGCGTCGGCGGTGTGCGCGGCGGTTGTCGGTGACGCGCGCGATCTGCCCGAGCCGGACGACACCTTTGATGTCGTTCAGCTCCTCGGGCCGCTCTACCATCTGCCCGACCCGGCGGACCGGCAACGGGCGCTCGCGGAAGCCGCCCGCGTGGCTAGGCCCGGCGGGCTGGTCGTCGCAGCCGCGATCAATCGCTATGCGTCGCTCTTCGAGCACGTCACGTACGCCCACCTGCACACCGAACGGATTCACAACTCCGTCTCCAAGATTCTGGAGACGGCGGTCTACGACGGAGCGCGCGGGTTCACCCTGTCGTACTTCCACCGGGCCGAAGAGCTGGTGGCGGAGCTGGTCGCCTCCGGACTGGAGGATGTGCAGGTCTTCGGCATCGAGGGCCCCGCCTGGTCGCTGGTGAAGGCGGCGGAGCAGCAGCCGGGCGAAGGTCCCACGGATGAGCTGATCGCCTCAGCCATGGACGCGGCACGCATGGCAGAGCCGTACCCGGAACTCCTCGCCGCCAGCTCGCACCTCCTGGCCGTCGGCACGGTTCCCGGTGGCAGTGCCGACTGACTGCCCTGACCTGCGGACGGGGTCACGGGGCCGGGCCGTCTGTGGGCCGTCGGAGGGCCGCCGACGACGACCCACAACCACCATCAACGACCGGCACCGTCCGGCCCGGGTCGTCGCTGAACTGGGTGACGACCCGGGGCACCTCGGCGTGTCTGCCACACTGGATGAACCATGCCTAAGCCCGGAGAACTCACTTTCGTCGCGCCCCGCGGAGCCAAGAAGCCGCCGCGGCACCTCGCCGACCTCACGCCCGCCGAGCGCAAGGAAGCGGTTGCCGCGACCGGTGAGAAGCCGTTCCGCGCCCAGCAGCTCTCGCAGCACTACTTCGCGCGGTACGCGCACGACCCGGCCGAGTGGACCAACATCCCGGCGTCGTCGCGGGAGAAGCTCGCCGAGGCGCTGTTCCCCGATCTGATGTCCGTGATCCGGCACATCAGCTGCGACGACGACACCACGCGCAAGACCCTGTGGAAGCTGCACGACGGGACGCTCGTCGAGTCCGTCCTGATGCGCTACCCGGACCGCGTCACGATGTGCATCTCCTCGCAGGCCGGCTGCGGCATGAACTGCCCCTTCTGCGCCACCGGACAGGCCGGCCTCGACCGCAACCTGTCGACCGCGGAGATCGTGCACCAGATCGTCGACGGCATGCGCGCCCTGCGCGACGGCGAGGTGCCCGGCGGTCCCGCGCGGCTGTCCAACATCGTCTTCATGGGCATGGGCGAGCCGCTCGCCAACTACAACCGCGTCGTCGGCGCGATCCGCCGGCTCACCGACCCGGAGCCGGACGGCCTCGGCCTCTCGCAGCGCGGGATCACCGTCTCCACCGTGGGTCTCGTCCCGGCGATGCTGCGCTTCTCCGACGAGGGCTTCAAGTGCCGTCTCGCCGTCTCGCTGCACGCCCCGGACGACGAGCTGCGCGACACCCTGGTCCCCGTCAACACCCGGTGGAACGTCCGCGAGGTGCTGGACGCCGCCTGGGAGTACGCGGAGAAGTCCGGCCGCCGGATCTCCATCGAGTACGCCCTGATCCGGGACATCAACGACCAGGCCTGGCGCGGCGACCTCCTCGGCCGGCTGCTCAAGGGCAAGCGGGTGCACGTCAACCTGATCCCGCTGAACCCCACGCCCGGCTCCAAGTGGACCGCCTCGCGGCCCGAGGACGAGAAGGCGTTCGTCGAGGCCATCGCGGCCCACGGCGTGCCCGTCACCGTCCGGGACACCCGTGGCCAGGAGATCGACGGGGCCTGCGGTCAGCTGGCGGCCTCCGAGCGCTAGCCTTTCCCGGGCCGGTCCGAGCGCTGGCCGCTCCCGGGCGGGCGGCCGAAAACCGTCGGTGTAGCCTGGGCCGAAATCAACTTCATATTCCGACAGGGGAGCGCCACAGCGCTGAGAGTGCGGCACCAAGGACAGGTTGGCCGCAGACCCTCTGAACCTCGCCCGGGTCATTCCGGGTAGGAAGTTCGGACCTTACTCAAGCTGTTGCGCCCTGCCCGCTTCCGGCCCGCCGGACAGCGGGCGGGGCCGCGTCTCTTCCTGGTCACCTCCAGGAGGAATCACATGAACACCACCACGAAGTACGCGGCGACCGCGCTCGCCGCCGCTCTCGGCGTCACCGTGCTCGCGGGCTGCGGCAGCGACGACGGCCCGTCGGGCTCCGGGGCGTCCAAGGGCAGCGGTTCCAAGACCGTCACCCTGGTCAGCCACGACTCCTTCAACGTCTCGGACAAGGTGCTGAAGGCGTTCACGAAGGAGAGCGGCTACACCGTCGAGGTCCTCAAGAGCGGCGACGCCGGGGCCGCGCTCAACCAGGAGATCCTGACCAAGGGCTCCCCGCGCGGCGACGTCTTCTTCGGCGTCGACAACACCCTGCTCTCCCGCGCCCTCGACAACGGTCTGTTCACCGCGTACGAGGCCAAGGGCCTGGACACGGTCGCGGCGGACACGCAGACGGACGAGAAGCACCGGGTCACCCCCGTCGACACCGGCGACATCTGCGTCAACTACGACAAGAAGTACTTCGCCGACAAGAAGCTCGCGCCGCCGAAGACCTTCGAGGACCTGCTCAAGCCCGCGTACAAGAACCTCCTCGTCACGGAGAACGCGGCCAGCTCCTCGCCCGGTCTCGGCTTCCTCCTCGGCACCATCGCCACCCAGGGCGAGGACGGCTACGAGACGTACTGGAAGAAGCTCAAGGCCAACGGCGTCAAGGTCGTCGACGGCTGGGAGCAGGCGTACAACGAGGAGTTCTCCGGCTCCGCGGGCGGCAAGAAGGCCAACGCGGACCGGCCGCTCGTCGTCTCCTACGCCTCCAGTCCGCCCGTCGAGGTGCTCTACGCCGACCCCCAGCCGAAGGAGGCCCCCACCGGGGTCGCCACCGGCACCTGCTTCCGGCAGACCGAGTACGCCGGACTGCTGACCGGCGCGAAGAACGAGGCGGGCGGCAAGGCTCTGCTGGACTTCCTGATCAGCAAGACGTTCCAGGAGGACATGCCGCTGAACATGTTCGTGAACCCGGTCGTGAAGGACGCGAAGCTGCCGGAGCTGTTCACGAAGCACGGCGAGAAGGTCGACACGCCTCCCACCGTCACGCCCGAGAAGATCGCCGCCAACCGTGAGCAGTGGATCAAGTCGTGGCAGTCGCTGGTCCTGAAGTAGAGCCCGGGGCGAAGACCGCCGAGGCCGTCCGGCCCGCCGGTGGCGGGTCCGGGCGGCGCGGAACCGCGGTGCGGCTCGGCCTGATGGCCGTGCCCGTCGCGTTCTTCGCGGTGTTCTTCGCCTACCCCGTGACCGCGATCGTCGGCCGCGGCCTCAACGCGGGCGGCGACTGGCAGTTCGGGCGGATCGGCGAGGTGCTGTCCCGCCCGGACATCCTCGACGTCCTGTGGTTCACCACCTGGCAGGCCCTCGCCTCGACCGCGCTCACCCTGCTGATCGCGCTGCCCGGGGCGTATGTCTTCGCGCGGTTCGACTTCCCCGGCAAACAGGTGCTGCGGGCGGTCGTCACCGTGCCGTTCGTGCTGCCGACCGTCGTCGTCGGCACCGCGTTCCTGGCGCTGCTCGGACGCGGCGGGCTCCTCGACGAACTGTGGGGCGTCCGCCTCGACACCACCGTGTGGGCGATCCTCCTGGCCCACGTCTTCTTCAACTACGCCGTGGTCGTCCGCACGGTGGGCGGGCTCTGGTCCCAGCTGGACCCCCGGCAGGAGGAGGCCGCCCGGGTGCTCGGCGCCGGACGGTTCGCCGCCTTCCGCCGGGTGACGCTGCCCGCGCTCGCCCCGGCCGTCGCCGCCGCCGCGCTGATGGTCTTCCTCTTCACCTTCACCTCCTTCGGCGTCGTGCAGATCCTCGGTGGACCGGCGTACTCCACCCTGGAGGTGGAGATCTACCGGCAGACCGCGCAACTCCTCGACCTGCCGACGGCCGCCGTGCTGACCCTGGTGCAATTCGCCGCGGTAGGCGGGATCCTCGCCGTGCACGCCGCGACCGTACGCCGCCGGGAGCGGGCGCTGAAGCTCGTCGACCCGGCCCAGACCTCCCGCCGGCCGCGCGGACCCGGACAGTGGGCGCTGCTCGGCGGTGTCCTGCTCACCGCGCTGCTGCTGATCCTGCTGCCGCTCGGCGTGCTGGTGGAACGGTCGTTCGACGGGCCCGGCGGTTACGGCTTCGGCTACTACCGGGCCCTCCAGTCGGCCGGGTCCGGCGCCTCCTCCACCTTCCTGGTCCCGCCGCTGGAGGCCGTCGGCAACTCCCTGCGGTACGCGCTCGTCGCGACGCTCATCGCCCTCGTCGTCGGCGGGCTCGCGGCGGCGGCCCTGACCCGGCGGGCCGGGCGGTTGGTCCGGGGCTTCGACGCGCTGCTGATGCTGCCGCTCGGGGTGTCCGCCGTCACCGTCGGCTTCGGTTTCCTCATCACCCTGGACAAGCCGCCGCTCGATCTGCGGACCTCCTGGATCCTGGTCCCGCTGGCCCAGGCGCTGGTCGGCGTCCCCTTCGTCGTACGGACCATGCTGCCCGTGCTGCGCGCGGTCGACGACCGGCTGCGGGAGGCCGCCGCCGTGCTGGGGGCCTCGCCGCTGCGGGCCTGGCGCGAGGTCGATCTGCCGCTGGTGCGGCGGGCGGTGCTGGTCGCGGCGGGCTTCGCCTTCGCCGTCTCCCTTGGGGAGTTCGGCGCGACGGTCTTCATCGCGCGGCCCGACAACCCGACCCTGCCGGTGGCCGTGGCCCGGCTGCTGGGCCGGTCGGGGGAGCTCAACTACGGGCAGGCGATGGCCCTCAGCACGATCCTGATGCTGGTGTGCGCGGTGTCGCTGCTGCTCCTCGAACGTATCCGCACCGACCGATCCGGGGAGTTCTGAACGATGGCAGGGGAGTTCCGCACATGCTGAGCCTGGAGGCCGCCACCGTACGGTTCGGTAAGCGGGCCGCGCTGGACGCGGTCGACCTGGAGGTCGCCGACCACCGGATCGTCTGCGTCCTCGGACCCAGCGGCAGCGGGAAGTCCACCCTGCTGCGGGCCGTCGCCGGACTCCAGCCCATGGACGGCGGCCGGGTCCTGCTGGCCGGCCGGGACCAGGCGGGCGTCCCCGTCCACCGGCGCGGCCTCGGCCTGATGTTCCAGGACCATCAGCTCTTCCCGCACCGCGATGTCGGCGCCAATGTCGCCTTCGGCCTCCGGATGCACGGCGTCGGACGGGCCGAGGCGAACGCCCGGGTCCGTGAACTGCTGGAGCTGGTCGGCCTGCCCGGCGCGGAACGCCGCGCGGTCGCCGCCCTCTCCGGCGGCGAACAGCAGCGCGTCGCCCTGGCCCGGGCCCTCGCCCCGCGCCCGAAGCTCCTGATGCTGGACGAGCCGCTCGGCCAGCTCGACCGCAGCCTCCGTGAACGGCTCGTCGTCGAACTGCGCACGCTCTTCCAGGAGTTGGGGACCACCGTGCTGGCCGTGACGCACGACCAGGGTGAGGCGTTCGCGCTCGCCGACCGGGTCGTCGTGATGCGGGACGGCCGGATCGCGCAGGAGGGCAGCCCGCTGGACGTCTGGCAGCGCCCCGCCTCCGCGTTCGTCGCCCGGTTCCTCGGCTTCGACAACGTCACCGCGGCGACCGTGACCGGACAGGCCGCCGCCACCGCCTGGGGCAAGGTCCCGGTGCCCGAGGGCTCCCCGCAGGGCGAGGTCGATCTGCTGGTCCGCCCCGCCGGGGTCCTGATCGGCGCCCCCGAGGACGGCCTGCGCTGCACGGTCGGCGTTCGCACCTTCCGGGGCAACCACGTGACCGTACGGCTGACGCCCGAGAACGCGCCGGTGCTGGAGGCCGAATGCGCCCTGCGGGACACCCCGGACGAGGGCGCGTTCGTCGGCGTCCGCTTCGACGCGGCGGAGACGGTGGTGCTGGCAGGGTCCGGGACGCCTCCAGGGGCCGGGGCGCCTTCAGGGTCCGGGATGCCTTCAGGGGCCTGAGCTCCCCGCCACCACCAGACCCAGCTCGTACGCCAGGATCACCGCCTGCGCCCGGTCCCGCAGCCCCATCTTCGCGAACAGCCGGTTGATATGGGTCTTCACTGTGTGGTCGGTGATGGTCAGCCGGTCGGCGATGTCCGCGTTGGACAGGCCACGGGCGATCAGGACGAGCACCTCGGCCTCGCGCGCGGTCAGCCCGTCGATCGAGCGCGGCGGGGGAGTGCCGACCCGCTGCCGGGCGAACTCCGCGATGAGCCGCCCGGTGATCTCGGGGGCCAGCAGGGCATGGCCGTCCGCCACCACCCGTACCGCGTGCAGCAGTTCGGGAAAGGTCGCGTCCTTGAGCAGGAAGCCGCTGGCTCCGGCGGTGAGCGCGTCGTACACGTACTCGTCCAGGCCGAACGTCGTCAGCATCAGCGCCCTGGTCGCCCCGCCCGACGCCGCGACGATCTCGCGCGCCGCGTCGATGCCGCCGAGCCGGGGCATCCGGATGTCCAACAACGCCACATCGGGACGGAGTTCGGCCGCCTGCCACACCGCCTGTTCGCCGTCCTCCGCCTCCCCGACCACATCGATGTCGTCCTGGGTGTTCAGCAGACCGGAGAACGCCGTCCGGACGACCGCCTGGTCGTCGGCCACCAGCACCCGGATCACCACGGCAGCTCCGCCTCCACGAGAAAGCCACCGGCCGGACCCCGGCCGGTGGTGAGCGCCCCGCCGAGCAGCGCGGCCCGTTCCGCCATGCCCACCAGCCCGTGCCCCGGCCGCTCGGAGTCACCGGAGTCACCGGAGCCGCCCGAGCCGCCCGATGGACCGGGGCCCGGCCCGTCGTCGGTCACACGGACCGTCAACAGACGCGGTCCGTAGTGGAGTTCCACCACCGCGTGCGCGCCCGGGGCGTGCCGCCGGGCGTTCGTCAGGGCCTCCTGGACGATCCGGTACGCCGACAGCTCCCACGACGCCTGCAGCGGTGTCCGCTCGCCGGTGACACGAAGCTCCGCCGCCCCGCCCACCGCCCGGTGCTGGTCGAGGAGGTCGTCGAGGCCGGCCAGCGAAGGCTGCGGGGCGGTGAGCGGAGCCGTTTCGGCGCCGTCGCCCGTCCGCAGCACCCCGAGCAGCCGCCGCAGCTCCGCCATCGAGGACCGTGCCGTGCCCGCGATCTCCTGGAAGGCGTCCCGCGCCGGGGGCGAGAGGTCCGGAGTCGTGTACGTGGCGCTCTCGGCCAGCACCGCGATCACCGACACCGAGTGCGCGATCATGTCGTGCAACTCCCGCGCTATCGCGGCCCGTTCCTCCTCGGCCGCCTGTCGCCGCTCCATCGCCAGCAGCCGCGACTGGGCGGCGGCCCGAGTGTTCCGGGTCTCCTCGCGCGCCCGCACCGCGTCGCCCGTGCTCACCGCGCCCAGGATCATCACCGTCAGCACCAGCGTCTCGGCGTAGAGCCCGAGGCTGAACCGGTCGGTGCCCTGGAGCATGGGCAGGCCGGGCGAGCCGTCCCGGGCCCACCGGTCGATGTGCACCAGATTGACGGTCAGCGCGCCCAGCGAACCGGCCAGGACCAGCACCGCCGGATGCTGCACCCGGTGCCGCCCCAGCGTGTAGCAGCCGATCAGGGAGCCGGCGATGGTCGCGTACGCCATGTTGCCGTCGGTCGCGAAGCTCAGGAGCGCCGCGCCCACGGTCAGGAACCCGACGGCGGGCCAGGCCGCCCGCAGCGCGAGCGAGGACGTGCAGACCAGCACCCCGAACACCGTGACCGCCGAACCCGGTACGACGGCCAGCTCCACGACCGCGAAGAGCGTCAGCGCGGCCCCGGTCAGCCAGGCGTAGGCGGGCTCCGCCGTCCAGTGCCGCAGGCGTCGCCGTATGCCGCGGTCCGGCGGTGGCGGGGCGGTGGGTCCGGTGGCCGGGCCGGCCGCCGTGATGGTGCGCGTCATACGGAGATTCTTCGTTACTCCGGGGGGTGGGCGCATCGGAGCACGGGTGGAATTCGCGGTGCCGTCTCATGCCACGGGTTGACCCGAAGGACCGGACGGTGGTGTGACGTTCCGTGCGCGGTCCGTTCCTAGCCTCGGATCCATGGCCACGTTCACGCTTCCCACCTTTCCCGGCCGGTACCGGGACCGCCCCGCCCTGCCCGGCGACGCCGTCTGGTGGGCGTGCTGCGCGGCCGCCGCCCTGGCGCTCGGAGCCCTCTCCTCGCTCGGCCCGCACCGGGTCTGGGGCGTGGCCGCAGCGCTCGGCTACACGGCCGCCGCGGTGCTCGCCGCCCTCGGGCGGAGCCCCCGTACGGCCGGGGCGGTCGCCGCCACCGGCGCGGTGCTGCTGCCCCTGCTGCTGCTTCTCGCCGTGGACCGGGCGCAGTTGGAGGTCGACGTCGTGGCCCGCTCGGCGGGACTCCTGCTCTCCGAGGGGACGCCGTACGCCGAACGGCCCGCCGCGCCTAAGGACTTCAACCCGTACCTCCCGGGCATGGCGGCCTTCGGGATCCCGGAGGCGGTGGCCGGGCCCGGGCCGTTGACGGACCCGCGGCTGTGGATGGGCGCGGCCTTCCTCGGCACGCTGGCCCTCGCGCTTCCGGCGAAGTCCCGCCGCGAGCTGCCCCGGTGGCTCGCGGCCTGCCCGCTGGTGGCCCTGCCGCTCGCGGTCGGGGGCGTGGATCTGCCGGTGGCGGGGCTGATGTGTCTGGGGCTGGCCCGGGCGGGGCAGGGGAGAGCCGGAGCGGCCGGACTGGCGCTCGGCCTGGCCGCCGCCCTCAAGTGGACCGCGTGGCCGGCGGTGCCGGTGGCCCTCGCGCTGCTCGCCACGGCCTCCGGGGGCGACGGCCGCGATGGGAAGCGCGCCGCCTTCGGGTGTGACGGCGGCGAAGGGAAGCGCGCCGTCTCCGTGCGTGACGGCCATCGCCCCTGGAGCCGTGTCGCTTTCGGCGGCGACGGACACCGGGGGAGCCGTGCCGCCTTCCGGGGCGGCGGCCGTCGAGGAGACGGTGGCGCCCTCCGCTGTGCGCTCGTCACCCTGCTCACCGCCGCCGCGCTCGTCCTGCCCGCCGCACTGCGCGACCCGGCAGCCTTCCGGACGCATGTCGTCGACTTCCCCCTCGGGCTGACCGACGCGGTCTCGTCCGCCGCGAGCCCGCTCCCCGGCCACCTGCTCGCCACCCAGGTCCCCGGCGGCCGAACCCTGGCGCTGCTCCTGCTCGGGGTGAGCGCCCTGCTCCTCGCCGGTTCCCTGCTCGTCCGGCCCCCGGCGACCACGGCGGCCGCCGCCGCGCGGCTCGCGCTCGGGCTGCTCCTGGCCATCGCGTTCATGCCCGCGACCCGGTTCGGCTATCTCGTGCACCCGCTGGTCCTCGCGGTGTGCGCCCTCGCGTGGCACGCACCCGTCCACCCCGTTCATCCCCTCCGCGTACGCGAATTCGTACGCGACCTCGTACGCGAACGGAAGCAGGCCTCCTGATGACCCGCCGCACCCTCGTCGTGACCAACGACTTCCCGCCGCGCCAGGGCGGCATCGAGACCTTCGTCCACGCGATGACCGGCCGGTTCCCCGCGGACTCCGTCGTCGTCTACACCTCCGCCGAGCCCGGGGCGGCCGCCCATGACGCCGCCCTGCCCCACCCCGTGGTCCGCGACCCGGCCCGGATGCTGCTGCCGACCCCGCGCGTCGCCGCCCGCGCGGTCGAGCTCGCCCGCCGCCACGGCTGCGACAGCGTCTGGTTCGGGGCCGCCGCACCGCTCGGGCTCATGGCGGACCGGCTGCGCCGGGAGACCGGGATACGGCGGGCGGTCGCCACGACGCACGGCCATGAGGTGTGGTGGGCCCGCACGCCAGGGGCCCGGGCCCTGCTCCGGCGCATCGGCGACCGTACCGACACGGTGACCTACCTGGGCGCGGCCACCCGCGCGCCCATCGCCGCCGCACTCGGCCCGGCCGCCGCCCGCCGCATGGTGCGGCTGACGCCGGGGGTGGACGCGGAGGCGTTCCGCGTACGGGACGGGGAACGGGAGGCGGTACCGGAAGGGGCGCGCGACGGCGTACGGAGCCCGGCGGGCGGTGTCCGCGAGCGGTACGGCCTGGGCGGGCGGCCGGTGATCCTCTGCGCGGCGCGGCTCGTCCCGCGCAAGGGCCAGGACACCCTGATCCGCGCCCTGCCCGCCGTGCGGCGCGCGGTGCCCGACGCCATGCTCCTGCTGACCGGGGACGGACCGTACGCCGGGGCCCTGCGCCGGCTCGCCGCCCGCACCGGGGTCGCGGACGCGGTGGTCCTGGCCGGCGGGCAGCCGCACGCGGCGATGCCGGAGCACTACGCGGCCTGCGACGTCTTCGCCATGCCGTGCCGCACCCGCAGGCGGGGCCTGGAGGTGGAGGGGCTCGGCATCGTCTTCCTGGAGGCCGCCGCCGCGGGGCTCCCGGTTCTCGTCGGCGACTCGGGCGGCGCGCCGGACACCGTACGGGACGGGGAGACGGGTCACGTGGTCGACGGCCGCGACGTCGTGGCCGTCGCGGACCGGCTCGTCGCGCTGCTGCGGGACCGGGCGGCGGCCGCGGCGATGGGGGAGAAGGGCCGGGCGTGGGTCCGGGAGGCGTGGGGGTGGGAGCGGACGTACGACACCCTCGCCGGCCTGCTGACGCCCTGACCCGCATCGCGACAACGGGCCGCCGCCCCTGCTCGCGGCATGGCACGGGGGCGGCGGTCCGGGCAAGCTGGAAGCGGACCATCCCGCGGTCGGCCGTCCGGCTCCGCGGGGACGGCCGGATCGGACAAGGACCGTGATCATGACCGGTGGCACCCGCGAGGGCATCGACCTCACCCGCGTTCTGCACGCCCCGCAGCAGCGCGTCTTCGCCGCCTGGACCTCACCGGAGGACTTCGCCGCCTGGTACGGGGGCGAAGCGGACGTCCCCCTGGACCGGGTGGCGATGGACGTGCGGCCCGGCGGCGCGTGGAGCCTGGTCATCGTGATGCCGGGCGTCGAGATGCCCTTCCGCGGCGTCTACCGCGAGGTGAGCGAGCCCGACGGTCTCGTCTTCACGCTGCTGGACGCCTCCGCGCCCGAGGACACCGAGGGCGAGACCGTCACCGTGACCTTCAGCGACCTCGGCGACGGGACCACGGAGCTGGCCTTCCAGCAGCGCGGCGGCCATCTCACCGCCGAGCAGTACGCGGCGGCGGAGGACGGCTGGGAAGCGTTCTTCGACGCCCTGGCCGCCCGCCTCGCCACCCACCCCTGACGCGGGTCCCCTACGCCAGCGGGAGCGCCGCCAGCTGGGCGATCACCCAGGTCAGCGGGGCGAACAGCGCCAGCAGCGCACCCGCCCGCAGCGCCGTCGCCCTGCGCAGCGTGGCGGCCGGAGCGCCCATCCTGAGCAGCGCCTCGACCGTGTGGGCGCGGGCCTGCTTGGACTCCAGCGCCGAGGTCAGCAGCGTCGCCGTCGTACAGCCGAGGACCAGCACCGCGCCGAGTGCGGTGAGCGGGCCGTACGGGCGCTCGTCGCCCCCGTACAGCGCCGACGCGGCGATCACCGCCGACAGCACCGCGCAGACGACCCCGAGCGGGCGGCCGATCCGGCGCGCCTCGTTCATCAGGACCCGCCCGGCCAGCAGCCGTACGGCCCCGGGGCGCACCGCCTGGAGCGCCCGTCCGCACAGATAGGTCAGGCTCGGGCCGGCCATCGCCAGGCCGACCGCCGTGAGCGTCCACCCGATCAGTACCGCCACCGGCGTGGCGTCGAACCGGCCGGGCAGCGGGAACGCGTTGCCCGCCGTCCCCCGCGACGCGTACGCCTCCACCGCGAGCCCGGCCGCCGTCAGCGCCACGCCCCAGGGCAGCCCGGCCGGAGCCGGTGCGGGCTCCGGCAGCTCCTCGGAGCCGAAGGCGTCCCGGGCCGGGTCGGGCCGCGACCGCAGCGCCAGCGCGCTCGCCGTCGAGGCGGCCACCGGGACGAGTACCAGCAGCATCAGCGCGGCGGCCAGGGGCAGCGGAGTGCCCGCGCCGAGGAACTCCGCCGCGCCCCCGTCGAACGGCATCCCGGTCAGATCGCCGCGCAGATGCAGGAAGAAGAGCAGGGCCACCATGGAGCCCAGCGTGGTGGAGACGGCCGTGGAGACCGCGGCCAGCGCGGAGAGCCGGACCGGGCCGAGGCCCACGGAGGAGAGGCCCGGCCGGGGCCGGGTGCTCGGGTCGGTGCGGGCCACCGCCACGGCGAACTGCACGGTGGCGGCCAGCGGAACGAAGCACCACAGCAGCCGCAGCACCGAACCGGCGGACGCGGGGTGCGCGGCGGCGTACCCGAGGGAGCACAGGAGGAGGAATCCGACGCCGGCCGACGCGGCGGCCACCAGCAGCCGCCGGACCAGGACGAGGGGATGCGAACCGCGGGCTAGACGGAGAGCGAGCACGCCGCGCGGCCCTCCGCTTCCGGTTCCGCGGGCAGGGTGACCGTGGCGACGCGACGGCCGTCCAGCAGCGCCACCGTCCGGTCGGCGAGCGCGGCGACCTCGGCGTCGTGCGTGGCCAGCACCACGGTGATGCCGTGCGAGCGGGCCGCCGTGGTCAGGGTGCGCAGCACCTGGGTGCGGTCCGCGCGGTGCAGGGTCGCGGTCGGCTCGTCCGCGAAGATCACGGTCGGCTGTGCGGCCAGGGCCCGCGCTACGGAGATCCGCTGGCGCTGCGCCTGGAGCAGGGCGTGCGGCCGCTTCTTGGCGAAGGCGGCGATGTCCAGGCGCTCCAGCCACTCGGTGGCGGCCTTCCTGGCGGCCCGGTGCGAGACGCCGCGCAGCAGCAGGGGCAGTGCGGCGTTCTCCCAGACGGTCAGCTCCGGGACCAGCTCCGGGTCCGACGCGATCCAGCCGAAGCGCTCCCGGCGCAGCTGTTCGCGGACCCGGGGGGCCATGGTGTGGACGGGGACGCTGTTGAACCAGACCTCGCCCTCCTGGGGCACCAGCCGGCCCGAGAGACAGTGCAGCAGCGTGGTCTTCCCGCTGCCGCGCGGGCCGGTCACGGCGAGGATCTCGGCGTCCCGGACACCGATGGAGACACCGCCGAGACCGGGCGATCCGTTGTGGGAGTGGTGCAGGGAACGCGCCCAGATCACGTCGTTGTCCGGCGGGGCCACCATGGCGTACACCTCGGTTCAGGTCAGATTTCCCGTCCCCCGTACGGGGGAACGAAGACGCGGCCGATCGGTCACTCGGCACCGTAGATAGTCGGACCGGTGTGAGCGCACAGCACGCGGCCCGGATACCCCCCTTGTCACTCGAAGGGGTGTATCCGGGCCGGGGAACCGTATGAAATGACCGCCGGGCGGCGATCAGCCGGGGGACCTGGTGACGGTCAGAGCTTCGTCCAGGCCTCCGTGAGCACGGCCCGCAGGATGCCCTCGATCTCGTCGAACGTCGACTGGTCGGAGATCAGCGGCGGGGCGAGCTGGACGACCGGGTCGCCGCGGTCGTCGGCCCGGCAGTACAGACCGTTCTCGTACAGCGCCTTGGAGAGGAAGCCGTACAGGACGCGCTCGGTCTCCTCGTCGGTGAAGGTCTCCTTGGTGACCTTGTCCTTCACCAGCTCGATGCCGTAGAAGTACCCGTTGCCGCGGACGTCGCCGACGATCGGCAGGTCGTGGAGCTTCTGCAGCGTCGTCAGGAAGGCGTTCTCGTTGTCGAGGACGTGCTGGGTGAGGTTCTCGCGCTCGAAGATGTCGAGGTTGGCGAGGCCCACCGCGGCGGAGACCGGGTGACCACCGAAGGTGTAGCCGTGCAGGAAGGTGTTGCCGCCCTGGTAGAACGGCTCCGCGATCCGGTCCGAGACGATGCAGGCGCCGATCGGGGAGTAGCCCGAGGTCATGCCCTTCGCGCAGGTGATCATGTCCGGCACGTAGTCGAACTTGTCGCAGGCGAAGATCGTGCCGAGTCGGCCGAACGCGCAGATGACCTCGTCGGAGACGAGCAGCACGTCGTACTTGTCGCAGATCTCGCGGACCCGCTGGAAGTAGCCGGGCGGCGGCGGGAAGCAGCCGCCCGCGTTCTGCACGGGCTCCAGGAAGACGGCCGCGACGGTCTCGGGGCCCTCGAAGAGGATCTCCTGCTCGATCTGGTCGGCGGCCCAGCGGCCGAAGGCCACCGGGTCGTCGCCGAAGAGCGGGGCGCGGTAGATGTTGGTGTTCGGCACCTTGTGCGCGCCGGGGACCAGCGGCTCGAAGGGGGCCTTGAGGGCCGGGAGGCCGGTGATGGACAGCGCGCCCTGCGGGGTGCCGTGGTAGGCGACGGCACGCGAGATGACCTTGTACTTGGTCGGCTTGCCCTGCAGCTTGAAGTACTGCTTGGCCAGCTTCCAGGCGGTCTCCACGGCCTCGCCGCCACCGGTGGTGAAGAAGACCTTGTTGAGGTCGCCCGGGGCGTAGTCCGCGAGCCGCTCCGCGAGCTCGACGGCCTTCGGGTGGGCGTAGGACCACACCGGGAAGAAGGCGAGCTCCTGGGCCTGCTTGTAGGCCGCCTCGGCGAGCTCGTGACGACCGTGACCGGCGTTGACCACGAACAGGCCGGAGAGGCCGTCCAGGTAGCGCTTGCCCTTGTCGTCGAAGATGTGCGTTCCCTCGCCACGGACGATGGTGGGAACGGGCGCGTTCTCGTAGTCCGACATGCGGGTGAAGTGCATCCACAGGTGGTCGTACGCGGTTCGGCTGAGGTCCTTGCTCACGGCTATCGGGTTCCCCACATATAGGTCTGCTTCTTGAGCTTGAGGTAGACGAAGCTCTCGGTGGAGCGCACGCCGGGAAGGGTCCGGATGCGTTTGTTGATCATTTCCAGCAGGTGGTCGTCGTCCTCGCAGACGATCTCCACCATCAGGTCGAAGGAGCCCGCGGTCATGACCACGTACTCGCACTCGGCCATGGCCGACAGGGCTTCGGCCACCGGGTCGAGGTCGCCCTCGACATTGATGCCGACCATCGCCTGGCGCCGGAATCCCACGGTGAGCGGGTCCGTGACGGCGACGATCTGCATCACGCCCTGGTCGAGCAGCTTCTGGACGCGCTGGCGCACGGCCGCTTCGGAGAGGCCGACGGCCTTGCCGATCGCGGCGTACGGACGCCGCCCGTCCTCCTGGAGCTGCTCGATGATTGCGAGGGAGACGGCATCGACCGCTGGCGGTGATCCGTTCCCGGTCCTGGAGTCTGCGCTGCGACTGGCCACGGATCCACCATGCACCGCTCCTCGTCTGTCTCGCAACCCCAGATCGATGAAATTCGTTGTTTGGGTGCTTGGATCTGACTGAATCCGAAGTTGGGGGCGGGTGGGTATGTCGAAAGCGTCACCGGAACGATTAGGGTGGACATCTCACCCATCGGACAGCCGACAGGAGGGGTGGTTGTGACCACCGAGGTGCGCCGTCTGCGCAACTACATCAACGGAGAGTTCCGGGACGCCGCGGACGGGCGGACCATTGATGTGGTCAGCCCGGTGACGGAAGAGGTCTACGCGACCTCGCCGCTCTCCGGCCAGGCCGACGTCGATGCCGCCATGGAGGCCGCCGCGGCGGCCTTCCCCGCCTGGCGCGACACCACGCCCGCCGAGCGCCAGAAGGCCCTGCTGAAGATCGCGGACGCCTTCGAGGAGCGGGCCGAGGACCTGATCGCCGCCGAGTCGGAGAACACCGGCAAGCCGATCGGTCTCACCCGCAGCGAAGAGATCCCGCCGATGGTGGACCAGATCCGCTTCTTCGCGGGGGCCGCCCGGCTGCTGGAGGGCCGCTCGGCCGGCGAGTACATGGAGGGCCTGACCTCCATCATCCGCCGCGAGCCGGTCGGCGTCTGCGCCCAGGTGGCGCCGTGGAACTACCCGATGATGATGGCCGTGTGGAAGTTCGCCCCGGCGCTCGCCGCGGGCAACACCGTCGTCATCAAGCCGTCCGACACCACCCCGGCGTCGACGGTCCTCATGGCCGAGATCATCGGCCAGATCCTGCCCAAGGGCGTCTTCAACGTCCTGTGCGGCGACCGGGACACCGGCCGCGCCATGGTCGAGCACCCGACCCCGGCGATGGCCTCCATCACCGGTTCGGTACGGGCCGGCATGCAGGTCGCCGAGTCCGCCGCCAAGGACGTCAAGCGCGTCCACCTGGAGCTCGGCGGCAAGGCGCCCGTCGTGGTCTTCGACGACGCCGACATCGCCAAGACGGTCTCGGGCGTCTCCGAGGCGGGCTTCTTCAACGCGGGCCAGGACTGTACGGCCGCTACCCGCGTCCTGGTCCACGAGTCGATCCACGACGAGTTCGTGACCGCGCTCGCCAAGGCCGCCGCCGACACGAAGACCGGGCAGCCGGACGACGAGGACGTGGCGTACGGCCCGCTCAACAACGCCAACCAGCTGAAGCAGGTCACCGGCTTCATCGAGCGCCTCCCCGCCCACGCCAAGGTCGAGGCGGGCGGCCACCGGGTCGGCGACAAGGGCTACTTCTACGCCCCGACCGTCGTCTCCGGCCTGAAGCAGGACGACGAGATCATCCAGAACGAGGTCTTCGGACCCGTCATCACCGTCCAGTCCTTCACCGACGAGGAGCAGGCCGTCGCGTACGCCAACGGCGTCGAGTACGCGCTCGCCTCCTCGGTCTGGACGCAGAACCACTCCCGCGCCATGCGCATGTCCAAGAACCTCGACTTCGGCTGTGTGTGGATCAACACCCACATCCCGCTGGTCGCCGAGATGCCGCACGGCGGGTTCAAGAAGTCCGGCTACGGCAAGGACCTCTCCGCGTACGGCTTCGAGGACTACACCCGCATCAAGCACGTCATGACGTCCATCGAGGACTGATCGACGCGCGTCGTCGCGGTTGTACGGCCCCGGGCTCCGGCCCGGGGCCGTATCCGTGTCCCCGCTGTACAAGGTGTGCGGGGCGGCCCCGTCCCGCTGGACGCTTGGTCCATTGTCCGCGCGCCCGCCGACGGGCATTCTGCGCGGGTGCGAGCGATCAGGAAGAACCCCATGTCCCGCCGTTCCCTGCTGCGCGCCCTCGGGGCGGGAGCGGCCGGCGCCACCCTGGCCGGCTGCGGGGTGCCCGCGGCCTTCGTCGAGCCGGGGGACCGGGCCGGACACGACAGCTCCGCCACCGACCACACGCTGCACTTCGCCAACTGGCCGCTCTACATCGACACCGACGACGACAACGAGTCGAAGCGGCCCACCCTGGACGCCTTCTCGAAACGGACCGGGATCTCCGTCACGTACACCGAGGAGATCAACGACAACGACGAGTTCTTCGGGAAGATCAGCCCCGCGCTGATGAACCACCAGCAGACCGGCCGGGACCTGATCGTCATCAGCGACTGGATGGCCGCCCGGTTCGTCCGGCTCGGCTGGGTCCAGGAGATGGACCGCGCGAAGCAGCCCAACGTCGCCAAGTACCTCGACCCCCAACTGCGCACCCCCGCCTTCGACGAGGGGCGGCTGCACAGCGTCCCCTGGCAGTCCGGCATCACCGGCATCGCCTACAACCGCAAGAAGCTCGGCCGCGAGATCCGGTCCACCGACGATCTGTGGGCGGACGACCTGCGCGGCCGGATCACCCTGCTCTCCGGTCTGGACGAGTCGTTCGCGCTGCTGATGCAGGGCAACGGCGTCGACATCACCCGCTGGACGGCCGACGACTTTCACGAGATCTGCGAGCAGACGGAGCGACGGGTCCGCTCGAAGCACATCCGCCGCTTCACCGGCAACGACTACATCAAGGACCTCGCCACCGGCGATGTGCTCGCCTGCCAGGCCTACTCCGGCGACGTCATCCAGCTCCAGGCCGACAACCCCGACATCGAGTTCGTCGTCCCCGAGGAGGGCGCCGAACTGTGGGCGGAGTCCCTGATGATCCCCAACCTCGCCCGCCACAAGCGCAACGCCGAGCGGCTGATCGACCACTACTACGACCCCGAGGTCGCCGCCGAACTCGCCACCTGGGTCAACTACGTCTGCCCGGTCCCCGCCGCCCGGGACGTCCTGGCCTCCTCCAAGGACGAGGAGACGGCCGCGCTCGCCGAGGATCCGCTGATCTTCCCCGACGACACGATGCGCGAACGGCTCGCCATCGCCCGCGACATCACCTCCGAGGAGCGGATGGACTTCGCCAAGAAGTGGAACTCCATCGTCGGCTTGTGAACCCCTAACAGGGGTGACGTGAAGGGAGCGTAAAGGCGGGCGTACGCTGCGGATATGAGCGAGCGACACGCCCTCACGCGGCGTATACGCAGGTGGTTGGTCTTCTTCATCGTCTGTCTGGTGCTGAGCGGGCTCACGGCCTTCCCGCTCGTCACCGAACTCCGCTGGGCCGAGGACCTGCTGAGCGCCTCCGCCTCCCCGGTCCCCGAGCACCTTCCGGGCCTGATGGAGTGGATCACCCGGGTCAGCGAAGGGCTCGACACCATCGAGCGCGACACGCCCTTCATGCTGTACGGCACCGACTGGCTGGCCTTCGCCCACCTGGTCATCGCGGTCGCCTTCTACGGCCCCTACCGCGACCCGGTCCGCAACATCTGGGTCATCGAGTTCGGCATGATCGCCTGCGCCGGGATCATCCCGCTCGCCCTGATCTGCGGGCCGCTCCGCGGCATCCCGTTCTGGTGGAGCGTCATCGACATGTCCTTCGGGGTCTTCGGCGTCATTCCGCTGCTGATCGTCCGCCGCATGATCAAGCGCCTTGAAGGGCTGGAGCAGGCGGGGGCCGCGAGCCCGGATCCGGTCCCGGCGAGCGCCTGAGCCCCTTCCGGTGACTGTCTGAGCCTCAGGCCTTCCTGGCCACCACACCGAACTGGGCGACCTCCGGCTCCCGCGGGTTCGTCCGCCAGCGGGAGCAGGAGACGATCCCCGGCTCCAGGATCTCCAGACCGTCCACGAACGAGGCGAACTCCTCCCGGCTGCGGGCGGTGATCGGCGGGGTGGCGTTCTCGTTCCAGAAACGCATCGCCGCCTCGTTGCCCTCGCCGCCCAGCTCCAGCGTCGGGTGGGTCAGCACCAGGTGGCTGCCCGACGGCACGGTCGCCATCAGCGTCCGCACGACGGACCGCGCCTCGTCCGTGTCCAGCACGAAGTTCAGGATGCCGAGCATCATCACCGCGACCGGGCGGCCCAGGTCCAGGGTGGGCTCGGCGGCCCGCAGGATCTGCTCCGGGCGGCGCGCGTCCGCGTCGATGTACTCGGTCGCGCCCTCCAGCGAACTGGTCAGCAGGGCGCGGGCGTGGGCCAGCACGATCGGATCGTTGTCCACGTACACGATGCGCGCGTGCGGCGCGGTGTGCTGGGCGATCTCATGGGTGTTGTTCCCGGTCGGCAGCCCGGTGCCGATGTCGAGGAACTGGTCGACGCCCGCGTCGCCCGCCAGATGGCGCACCACCCGGCCGAGGAACGCCCGGTCCGCGCGCGCCACCTCGCCGATGCTCGGGTACATCCCGGTGACCTGGTCGCCCACCGCCCGGTCCACCGGGTAGTTGTCCTTGCCGCCCAGCCAGTAGTTCCACACCCGGGCGTTGTGCGCGACGTCGGAACGTATCCGGGCGGGGGCGGCCTGCGGTCGGCGGTCCATACGTCTGCTCCTCGGTACCGGAGGGGCCCGCCGCCACCGGGGTCGGCGGCGGGCGGTGCGGGGCCTCCATCATGCCGGACCGATCAAGAACCCCTGTGTGCGGGGGAGTTGGCGAGCAGTCGGTGGAGCGTGCCGATCCGGTTGGTGGTGATCGAGTCGACGCCCCGCTCGATCAGCCGGCGCATCGTGCGCTTCGTGTCGGCCGTCCACGCGGAGACGAGCAGCCCGTCCCGGTGCGCCCGGTCCGTCAGCTCCCGGCTCACCAGGCCGAAGCGGTAGTTCAGCCAGCGCGGCTTCACCGCGGCCAGCAGCTCCGGACGCGGCGGGGCAAGCGTGGTCCAGGTCAGGGCGATCTCGGCGGACGGGTCGGCGGCCCGCACCCGCAGCATCGCGTCCGCGCTCGCGCAGTAGTACGCCCGGTCGCCCGCCCCGCACTCCCGGACCGTCCCCACGATCTTCCGCACCGAGGCGTCCGTGGAGCCGGGCAGATCCACCATCACCCGGTGCGCCCCGACGGCGAGCAGCGCCTCACGGAGCGTGGGCACCCCGCCGCCCGTCAGCTCCTTCAGCTCCGCGTGGTCCAGCCGGTCCAGGCGCCGGTCGTGGCCCCACAGCCGCTCCAGCGTCGCGTCGTGCAGCAGCACGGGCACCCCGTCGCGGGTCACCCGCACATCGATCTCGACCGCGTCCGCCCCCCGTTCGAGGGCGGAGCGGATCGAGGGCAGGGTGTTCTCGCGGGCGAGATACGGATCGCCGCGATGCCCCACGGCGGTGACAGGGGTGACGGTGTTGGCCATGGGGTCATTGTCGACGACCGGGTCAGCGGCCGGGGGCCCGGAGCCAGTTCGTCGTGTACGTGTCGATCTCCTCGGCCAGCTTCCGCTTGCCCGCCGGGTCGAGGAACGAGGCCTCCACGGCGTTCTTCGCGAGGTCCGCGATGCCGCGCTCGTCGAGCTCCAGCAGCCGGGCGGCCACCGCGTACTCGTTGTTGAGGTCGGTGCCGAACATCGGCGGGTCGTCGCTGTTGACGGTCACCAGCACCCCGGCCCGGACCATCTCGCGGATCGGGTGAAGCTCGATGTCGGTGACCGCGCGGGTGGCGATGTTCGACGTCGGGCAGACCTCCAGGGCGATGCGGTGCTCGGCGAGGTGCTCCAGCAGCTTCGGGTCCTGGACGGAGCTGGTGCCGTGCCCGATGCGCTCGGCGCGCAGCGAGGTCAGCGCGTCCCAGACCGTCTGCGGTCCGGTGGTCTCCCCGGCGTGCGGCACCGAGTGCAGACCCTCGGCGATGGCCCGGTCGAAGTAGGGCTTGAACTGCGGGCGCTCCACCCCGATCTCCGGCCCGCCGAGGCCGAAGGAGACGAGCCCCTCGGGCCGCCGCTCCACCGCGAGCCGGGCGGTCTCCTCGGCCGCCTGGAGCCCGGCCTCGCCCGGAATGTCGAAGCACCAGCGCAGGACGACGCCCAACTCCGCCTCGGCCGCCTTGCGGGCATCCTCTATGGCCTCCATGAACCCGACCTCGGGGATGCCCCGGCGGGTCGAGCTGTACGGGGTGACGGTCAGCTCCGCGTACCGGATGTTCTGCCGGGCCATGTCCCGCGCCACCTCGAAGGTGAGCAGCCGGACGTCCTCGGGGGTACGGACCAGGTCGACCACCGAGAGGTAGACCTCGATGAAGTGCGCGAAGTCGGTGAAGGTGAAGTAGTCGGCCAGCGCCTCCGGGTCCGTGGGGACCTTGGAGTCCGGGTGGCGGGCGGCCAGCTCCGCGACGATCCGGGGCGAGGCCGACCCGACATGGTGGACGTGAAGCTCGGCCTTGGGCAGCCCGGCGATGAAGGGATGCGGATCGGTCATCGGAAATCTCCCGGTTCGGCGTGACGTCGGCCGGGCGTACCGGCCGCACCGATCATCGTAGGCGGGGTCCGGGGCCGTCGGGCCGGGCCGTAGCATGACGTGACCACGATGGGGGAGGCCCATGTCAGACAACACAGAGCAGCCCGGGGGCGGGGCCGCACCGCGCGATCCGTGGGCACCGCCGGACAGCGGCAAGGTGGAACTGGGCAAGCCGGGTGCGCACACGCCGCCCCCCGCCGCGCACACGCCGCCCGCGGTCCACGACCAGCCGACCGTGACGTCGATGCCGAGCGCCGGACCGGCCGCGGGGGACGGCACCGGGCCGATACCCCGGCCCGGCGGCTTCGGGCCCGCGCCCTCGGACGTACCGCCGCCGCCGATCGGCCCGAACGGCCCCGGCTACGCGACCCCGCCGCCCGCCGCGCACTACGGCTACCCGGCCCCGCCCGCGCAGCCGTACGGCGGCTACCCGGGCTACGGCGCCTACGGCATGGGACCGGCCGCCTGGGGGCCGGCGCCCAACAACGGTCTGGGCACGGCCGCGATGGTGATCGGCATCATCTCGGTGGTCGGCTTCTGCATGTACGGCGTCAACATCATCCTCGGCATCCTCGCGCTGATCTTCGGCATCATCGGCCTCGGCCGTGCCAAGCGCGGTGAGGCCACCAACCGGGGCATGGCGCTCGCCGGGGTCATCCTCGGCTCCGTCGGCATCGTCGTCGGTTCCGTGATCCTGGGCGCGCTCATCTACTTCGCCGCCTCGAGCTCGGACCGTGACCGCGACAGCGACTACGACGACAGCTACGACGACCCGTTCGCCACGTCGCTGGTCGTCGAGGACCGCCGCTAGCGCGGAGATACCAGGGGCGTCTTGTCGATCCCGGCCGGGCAGGGGCCACTCCCCGCCCGGCCGGACGTCGTAGCGGCGTCCGTACGAAGAGGCCTCAGCCCGCCGCGCCCGCCCGCAACCGCTCCCGCGCCTCCATCAGCGCGAAGCCCAGCAGATTCAGCCCCCGCCACTCCTGCGGCCGCTCCACCCGCTCGTCGTCCGCCGCGAGCCCGATGCCCCAGATCCGGTCCAGCGGCGAGGCCTCCACCAGCACCCGGTCCCCGGTGCCCAGGAGATAGCCGCCCAGCTCCGGGTCCTGCCCGAACTTGTGCACGCTGCCCGCCACGACGAGGGGGAGCCGCTCCCGTATCCACACGTCCTCGTCGAAGCCGCGCACCAGGCGTCCCGCCTTCTTCGCCGCGGCCGGGCTCTTCGCCGACACCGCCGCCCGCTCCGCCTCCGGGTCGCCGAAGAGCCGCGCCTTGCCCGCCATCATCCAGTGCTCCGCGCTCGCGTACGTCACCCCGTCCACCGTGAACGGCGACGGCCACCACTGGCTCAGGCAACTCGCGCCGATCCGCCCGTCCGGGCGCGGCCGGTGGCCCCAGAACGGCAGATATTTCACTCGCCTGCCCCGCGCCACGTCGGCCAGAAGCTCATCGATCGGTCCCATGCATGTGAGTGTGGCATCCGCCACTGACACTCCGTACGGGGATTTCCGCACCGACACGACACATGGTCGACAGATTCCGTCGCGTAACCAAAAGGAAACAACGGAATCACTTGTTGGGCTCGGACCCCTCTGTCAGGATCGGCACTCAATTCACGAAGAAGCTACGCCGACCCCGCCCAGCGGGTACAGCGGCGGAGGAGAGCGTCATGAGCAACGGCTTCCAGGTTCAGGACCGCTTCGCGGAAGGTGCGCAGTACATCGGCGGCAAGCTGCTCCCCGGGACATCCGGCAACCACCACGAGGTGGTGAACCCCGCCACCGGCGAGACCGTGCTCCGCTACGAGCTGGCGGGCGCCGACGACGTGGACGCGGCCGTCGCCGCCGCCCGCGCCGCCTTCCCCGGCTGGTCCGGCGCGACCCCCGGCGAACGCTCCGAGGCGATGCACCGCTTCGCCGCCGTCCTCGCCGAGCAGGCCGACGACTTCGCGTACGCCGAGTCCCTCCAGTGCGGCAAGCCGATCAAGCTCTCCACCGAGTTCGACGTCCCCGGCACCGTGGACAACGCCGCCTTCTTCGCGGGCGCGGCACGCCACCTGGAGGGCAAGGCCGCCGCCGAGTACGACGGCGACCACACCTCCTACGTACGCCGCGAGGCGATCGGCGTCGTCGGCTCCATCGCCCCCTGGAACTACCCGCTCCAGATGGCCGCCTGGAAGGTCCTCCCGGCCGTCGCCGCGGGCAACACCATCGTCCTCAAGCCCGCCGAGCTGACCCCGCTCACCTCGCTGATGTTCGCCCAGGCCGCGACCGAGGCGGGGATCCCCGACGGCGTCATCAACATCGTCACCGGCGCGGGCAAGGACGCCGGCGAGCACCTCGTCGGCCACCCCGACGTCGTGATGACCTCCTTCACCGGCTCCACCGCCGTCGGCAAGCGCGTCGCCGAGATCGCCACCGCCACCGTCAAGCGCCTCCACCTGGAGCTCGGCGGCAAGGCCCCCTTCGTGGTCTTCGACGACGCCGACCTGGAGGCCGCCGTCCACGGCGCGGTCGCCGGCTCCCTCATCAACACCGGCCAGGACTGCACCGCCGCCACCCGCGCCTACGTCCAGCGCCCCCTCTACGACGCCTTCGTCCGGGACGTCGCCGCGCTCATGGAGACCGTCCGGCTCGGCGACCCCTTCGACGCGTCCACCGACCTCGGGCCGCTGATCAGCCACGCCCAGCGCGACCGAGTCGCCGCCTTCGTCGAGCGCGCCCGCGGCTACGCCCGGGTCGTCACCGGCGGCGAGGCCCCCGGCGGCGACCTCGCCGACGGCGCGTACTACCGGCCGACCCTCGTCGCGGACGCCGCCCAGGACAGCGAGATCGTCCAGTCGGAGATCTTCGGACCCGTCCTGGTCGTCCTGCCCTTCGATACCGACGACGAGGGCATCGCGCTCGCCAACGACACCCCGTACGGACTGGCCGCCTCCGCCTGGACCCGCGACCTGTACCGCGCGAACCGCGCCACCCGCGAGATCCAGGCGGGCTGTGTGTGGGTGAACGACCACATCCCGATCCTCTCCGAGATGCCGCACGGCGGATACAAGGCCAGCGGCTTCGGCAAGGACATGTCGGCGTACTCCTTCGAGGAGTACACGCAGGTCAAGCACGTCATGTACGACAACACCGCGGTCGCCCGCAAGGACTGGCACCGCACGATCTTCGGGGACCGATAGCAGCTGCCGCACGATCGGGGCCCGTCCACGACGACGGGCCCCGGCGGCCTCCCACCCGAAAGGGCAAACGCGTATGGAGAGTTACGAGCCCGAGCGCCTCTCGCCGGTCCAACTGGCGGCCATGAGGCGGTCCTTGAACAACGGCAGGGGAGCCCTCACCCGCCGGTCCCTGCTGCGCGCCTCCGGCATGGGCGCGCTCGCACTGGGCGGCATAGGCACCCTCGGCGCCTGCGGCATTCCGCCCGCCGGACGCGCCGAGGGAACGGCCGCCGCTGACGACCACTCGGAGAAGGAGAAGGAAGTCACCTTCTCCAACTGGACCGAGTACATGGACGTCAGCGACGACGAGAAGACCCGCCCCACCCTCGCCGCGTTCACCAAGCGCACCGGGATCAGGGTCAAGTACACCGAGGACATCAACGACAACGTCGAGTTCTTCGGGAAGATCAAGCCGCAGCTCGCGGCCGGCCAGAACACCGGGCGCGACCTCATCTGCGTCACCGACTGGCTCGCCGCCCGCATCATCCGGCTCGGCTGGGCGCAGAAGCTCGACCCGTCGAACCTCCCGCACGCCTTCGCGAACGTGTCCGCCCAGTTCCGCAGCCCCGACTGGGACCCCGGCCGTGCCTACTCCTACCCGTGGACCGGCATCCCGACGGTGATCGCGTACAACAAGAAGGCGACCGGCGGCCGCAAGGTCGACTCCGTCACCCAGCTCCTCGACGACCCGAAGCTCAAGGGCCGGGTCTCCTTCCTCTCCGAGATGCGCGACTCCATCGGCATGACCCTGCTCGACCAGGGCAAGGACCCGGGGAAGTTCACCGACGCCGACTTCGACGGCGCGATCGGCCGCCTCCAGAAGGCCGTCGACAAGAAGCAGATCCGCCGCTTCACCGGCAACGACTACACCGCCGACCTCAGTAAGGGCGACATCGCCGCCTGCATCGGCTGGGCCGGGGACATCATCCAGCTCCAGGCCGACAACCCGGACATCGAGTACGCCATCCCGGCCGCCGGATACATCACCTCCAGCGACAGCCTCCTGGTCCCCGCGCAGGCCCGGCACAAGACCAACGCCGAGAAGCTCATCGACTACTACTACGAGCCGCCGGTCGCCGCCCAGCTCGCCGCGTACATCAACTACGTCTGCCCGGTCGACGGCGTACGCGACGAACTCGCGAAGATCGACAAGTCGATGGCCTCCAACACGCTGATCCTCCCCGACAAGGAGATGGCGGCGAAGTCCCGCTCCTTCCGCTCCCTGAGCACGGAGGAAGAGACCGCGTACGAAGAGAAGTTCGCCAAGCTCATCGGCGCCTGACCGGACATCCACCGGTACCCCCACCGGCCCTGCCCTCCCCGAACTCCCCCCGAACACACTGGGACTGCGACCCATGACACAGCAGCAGCAGACCGCGGGCGGCGATGTCCGCCTCGCCGGGATCAGCAAGACCTACGGCTCCTTCACCGCCGTACATCCGCTCGACCTGACCGTGCCCCAGGGGTCCTTCTTCGCCCTGCTCGGCGCCTCCGGCTGCGGCAAGACCACCACCCTGCGGATGATCGCGGGCCTGGAGGAGGCCACCACCGGCACGGTCTTCCTCGGGGACAAGGACATCACCGACCTGCCCCCGTACAAGCGGCCGGTCAACACCGTCTTCCAGAGCTATGCGCTCTTCCCGCACCTGGACGTCGCCGAGAACGTCGCGTTCGGGCTCCGGCGGCGCGGCATCAAGTCGGTGAAGAAGCAGGTCGCGGAGATGCTGGAGCTGGTCCAGCTCGGCGACTTCGCCCGCCGTAAACCGCACCAGCTCTCCGGCGGCCAGCAGCAGCGCGTCGCCGTCGCCCGCGCGCTCATCAACCACCCGCAGGTCCTGCTGCTCGACGAACCGCTCGGCGCCCTCGACCTCAAGCTCCGCCGCCAGATGCAGCTGGAGCTCAAGCGGATCCAGACCGAGGTCGGCATCACCTTCGTGCACGTCACCCACGACCAGGAGGAGGCCATGACCATGGCCGACACCGTCGCGGTGATGAACGGCGGCCGGGTCGAGCAGCTCGGCGCGCCCGCCGACCTCTACGAGAACCCGCGCACCACGTTCGTCGCCAACTTCCTCGGCACCTCCAACCTCATCGAGGGCGAGGTCGTGTCCACGGGCGGCGATCTGGTGGTGGCCGCGGGCGGCGGAAAGCTCACGCTGCCCCGGGAGCGATGTTCGGCCCCCACCACCGGCGGCGGCCGGCTGCTCCTCGGCATCCGGCCCGAGAAGATATCCCTGGCCCACGCGGACGACGCGGACACCATCGCCGCCGGCCGCAACCGCGTCACCGGCCGCATCACCGACTCCAGCTTCATCGGCGTCTCCACCCAGTACGTGGTCGAGAGCCCGGCCGGAACGGCCCTCCAGGTCTACGAGCAGAACATCGAACGCGACACCCGCCTGGTCCCCGGCGCCGAGGTCGTCCTGCACTGGAACCCGGCCCACACCTTCGGACTCGACGCCGACCAGGACATCGACGCGGGCGCGACGAGCGTGGAGGACGCGGAGTGAGCCTCACCGAAGCGCCGCCCGCGCCCCCCGCCGAACCCCAGGAGCCGAAGGGGCCGGTGCTCCGCAAGCCCTCCACGCGCAAACGGCTCGTCCCGTACTGGCTGCTGCTCCCCGGCATCCTCTGGCTGCTCGTCTTCTTCGCCCTGCCGCTCGTCTACCAGGCCTCCACCTCCGTACAGACCGGCTCGCTGGAGCAGGGCTTCGAGGTCACCTGGCACTTCCAGACGTACGTGGACGCGCTGCGCGAGTACTACCCGCAGTTCATCCGGTCCCTGCTGTACGCGGGCACCGCCACGCTCCTGTGCCTGCTGCTGGGGTACCCGCTCGCCTACCTCATCGCGTTCAAGGCGGGCCGCTGGCGCAATCTGGTCCTCGTGCTGGTCATCGCCCCGTTCTTCACCAGCTTCCTCATCCGTACGCTGGCGTGGAAGACGATCCTCGCCGACGGCGGCGCGGTCGTGGACGTGCTCAACACGCTCCATGTCCTGGACGTCACGAGCTGGCTCGGCTGGACCGAGTCCAACCGGGTCCTGGCCACGCCGATGGCCGTCGTCTGCGGCCTCACGTACAACTTCCTGCCGTTCATGATCCTGCCGCTCTACACCTCGCTGGAGCGGATCGACGGCCGGCTGCACGAGGCGGCGGGCGACCTCTACGCCACCCCCGCCACCACCTTCCGCAAGGTGACGTTCCCGCTCTCCATGCCCGGCGTCGTCTCCGGCACCCTGCTGACCTTCATCCCGGCCAGCGGCGACTACGTGAACGCGGAACTCCTCGGCTCCACCGACACCAAGATGGTCGGCAGCGTCATCCAGAGCCAGTTCCTGCGGGTCCTGGACTATCCGACGGCCGCCGCGCTCTCGTTCATCCTCATGGCGATCGTCCTGCTGGCGGTCACCTTCTACATCCGCCGCTCCGGGACGGAGGACCTGGTCTGATGCCCGTACTGCGCTGGATACGCCGGAACCTGATCGTCATCGCGGGTCTGGTGACCCTCGCGTACATGATCCTTCCGAACATCGTCGTGATGGTGTTCTCGTTCAACAAGCCCAACGGGCGCTTCAACTACGCCTGGCAGCGGTTCTCGCTGGACGCCTGGAAGGACCCGTGCGGCGTCGCCGACCTCTGCGGCTCGCTCTCCCTCTCGCTCCAGATCGCCTTCTGGGCGACGCTCGGGGCGACCGCGCTCGGCACGGCGGTCGCCTTCGCGCTGGTCCGCTACCGCTTCCGGGCGCGCGGCGCGATCAGCTCGCTGATCTTCCTGCCGATGGCGATGCCCGAGGTCGTCATGGCCGCTTCCCTGCTCACGCTGTTCCTGAACATGGGCGCCCAGCTCGGCTTCTGGACCGTGCTGATCGCGCACATCATGTTCTGCCTCAGCTTCGTGGTGACGGCCGTCAAGGCGCGCGTCATGTCGATGGACCCGCGACTGGAGGAAGCCGCCCGCGACCTGTACGCGGGACCCGTGCAGACCTTCGTACGGGTGACCCTTCCGATCGCCGCACCGGGAATCGCGGCGGGCGCACTGCTCGCCTTCGCGCTCTCGTTCGACGATTTCATCATCACGAATTTCAACGCGGGCTCCACCGTCACGTTCCCCATGTTCGTCTGGGGTTCGGCACAGCGCGGCACGCCCGTGCAGATCAACGTCATCGGCACCGCGATGTTCATCATTGCGGTAACGGTGGTTCTCGCCGGCCAGCTCATAGCCAACCGGCGCAAGAACAACGCTCGACCCTGAAATTCCTGAAGGAGTTGGAAACCATGGCCCCAGCTGCCATGCGTACTGCCGCACAATCGATCGCCGGCGCCAAGCCGGTCTCCTACTGGCTCGACGACCCGGCCAAACCCGACGCGCTTCCCGCCCTCACCGGCGACGAGCACACCGACCTGCTGGTCGTCGGCGGCGGCTACAGCGGACTGTGGACCGCGCTCATCGCCAAGGAGCGCGACCCGGACCGGGACGTCGTCCTCATCGAGGGGCACGAGGTGGGCTGGGCCGCCTCGGGCCGCAACGGCGGCTTCTGCGCCGCCTCCCTCACCCACGGCCTGGCCAACGGTGTGGAGCGCTGGCCCGACGAGATCGCGAAGCTGGAGGAGCTGGGGGAGCGGAACCTCGACGCCATCGAGGCCGCCGTCGCCCGCTACGGCATCGACTGCGAGTTCGAGCGGACCGGCGAGATCGATGTCGCCACCGAGCCCCACCAGCTCGAAGAGCTGCGGGAATGGCACGAGGAGATCCAGCGGCTCGGCATCACCGGCGTGGACTTCCTGGACCGTGAGGCCCTGCGCGCCGAGGTCGACTCGCCCACCTTCCTCGGCGGGCTCTGGGACCGGCGCGGCGTCGCGATGCTGCACCCGGCGAAGCTCGCCTGGGGCCTGAAGCGGGCCTGTCTGGAGCTCGGCGTACGGATCCACGAGCACACGCGCGGGCTGGACCTGGTCCGCTCCGGCACCGGGATGGCGGTCCGCACCCCGTACGGCCGGGTCTTCGCCCGCCGCGTCGCGCTCGGCACCAACATCTTCCCGTCGCTCGTCAAGCGGGTCAGGCCGTACACCGTGCCGGTCTACGACTATGCGCTGATGACCGAACCGCTCACCCCCGAACAGCTCGATTCCATCGGCTGGAAGGGCCGCCAGGGACTCGGCGACAGCGCCAACCAGTTCCACTACTTCCGGCTTTCCGCGGACCACCGGATTCTCTGGGGCGGATACGACGCGATCTATCCGTACGGGGGCCGGCTCAGCGCCGATCTCGACCAGCGCCCGGAGACGTTCCTGAAACTCGCGGAACAGTTCTTCACGTGCTTCCCGCAGCTTTCCGGACTGAATTTCACGCATGCCTGGGGCGGCGCGATCGACACCTGTTCCCGCTTCACGGCCTTTTTCGGCACGGCTCACCAGGGGCGGGTCGCGTACGCCGCCGGATTCACCGGACTCGGCGTCGGATCCACCCGGTTCGGGGCCGATGTGATGCTCGACCTCCTCTCCGGCGAGGAGACCGAGCGAACCCGCCTGGAAATGGTCCGCTCGAAGCCGATGCCCTTCCCGCCGGAGCCCTTCGCCTGGGCCGGGATCGAGATCACCAAGCGGTCCCTGGCCCACGCCGACAGTAACGGCGGGCACCGCAATCTGTGGCTGAAGACCATGGACAAGCTGGGGCTCGGCTTCGACAGCTGACCTGCGCCCAGGGCGAAGCAGGTGCTGTGACCCACTTCACTGCCAACAAGGAGCCCCAACCCGCGTCATAGTCGGGGCCGATCGCTCTCTCGCACGTGTACGCACCGGCGGAACCCTGCCGGTGCTCACGTCAACGGGAGGCTGGCCATGACTGGCTCGGAAACGAAGGCCGCGGTCGAGTGGCTCACATCGGTGGCACCGGACCCGGCCGCCTGCCGGTGGGAGTGGGAGCGCAACCCCCAGGGGATCGCGCTCCTTCCCGCCGGCAGGCGCTGGGACGTCCTGATCCTCCCGGGCGAGCTGGGCTATCCGACGCTCGACGTCCTCACCCGGTTGATCGACCGCCCCGGCCCCGTCCTCGCCGACTTCGGCGAGTCCCGCATGGGCTTCTTCGTCCCGCCGGGCACCGTCTCCCGCTGGATCGGCACCGGGATCAGGGGCTGCGGCCAGGGCACCTGGATCGTCGTCCCGTATCCGGGGCGGGCCACCGGGGGAGTGCGCTGGCTGATCCCGCCGGACGGCTCGGGGACCCTCACCGACGCCGGAATCCTCGAACTCGCCATGCACGAGGCGGCGGGCGCCGCCGCCCGGGACGCCCGCGAGGAGCGTCCGGAGGGCTGAGCCGGCTGCCAGAGGTCTTGACAACCCGATTGGTCTGGACCATGTTGTGCGCACGCCACACCCCAATTTCCCCCTGCGCGGAGGCTGTTGTGGAACGCACCGGACCAACCGTCAGATTCTCCAGACTTCTGGCCGTCTGCTCGGCCACCCTGATCGCCGCCGGCGGCCTGGTCGCCTCGGCCCCGGCGGTGGGCGCCGCCGACGCGGACCTGGTGCGCAACGGCGGCTTCGAGGCGGGCCTGGACGGCTGGAGCTGCGCGAACTCCAGCGGGGCGGCGGTCACCGCGCCCAAGCGCAGCGGCGCCTCCGCGCTCAAGGCGACCCCGGCCGGCAGCGACCACGCCAAGTGCTCCCAGACCGTCACCGTCCAGCCCAACTCCTCGTACACCCTGAGCGCCTGGGTGCAGGGCAGTCATGTCTACCTCGGCGCGTCCGGCACCGGCACCACCGACGTCTCCACCTGGACGCAGTCCCCCGAGGCGTGGAAGCAGCTCACCACCACCTTCACCACCGGCCCCTCCACCACCTCCGTGAGCGTCTACACCCACGGTTGGTACGGCACCCCGGACCACTACGTCGACGACCTCAGCCTCGTCGGCCCCGGCGGCGAGCCCGTCGTGATCCCGGCCGCCCCCGGCGGCCTGAAGACCACCGCGCTCACCTCCTCCTCGGTGGCGCTCTCCTGGACCGCCGTCTCCGGCGCGGCCGGCTACAACGTCTACCGAGGCGGTACGAAGGTGGCCACGGCCACCGGCCCGTCCGCCACCGTGACGGGCCTGACGCCCTCCACCGCGTACAGCTTCCAGGTCACCGCCACCAACGCGGCCGGCGAGTCCGCGAAGTCGACGGCGATCACGGCGACCACCACGGCGGGCGGCGGCGGAGGCGGCGACACCGAGCTCCCGGCCCGGGCGCTCGTCGGCTACCTCCACTCCAGCTTCGCCAATGGCTCCGGCTACACCCGGATGGCGGACGTGCCCGACTCCTGGGACGTCATCAACCTCGCCTTCGGCGAGCCCACCTCCGTCACCTCCGGCGACATCCGCTTCGCGCTCTGCCCGGCCTCCGAGTGCCCGAACGTCGAGTCCGAGGCGGAGTTCAAGGCCGCGATCCAGGCCAAGCAGGCGGCGGGCAAGAAGGTGCTGATCTCGATCGGCGGCCAGAACGGACAGGTGCAGCTCGGCTCCACCGCGGCCCGGGACGCCTTCGTCACCTCGGTCTCGAAGATCATCGACACCTACGGCCTGGACGGCCTGGACATCGACTTCGAGGGCCACTCGCTCTCCCTGGACACCGGCGACACCGACTTCCGCAGCCCCACCTCACCGGTGATCGTCAATCTGATCTCCGCGGTGAAGACCCTCAAGGCGAAGTACGGCCCGGACTTCGTCCTCACGATGGCGCCCGAGACCTTCTTCGTGCAGCTCGGCTACCAGTTCTACGGCTCCGGCCCCTGGGGCGGCCAGGACCCGCGCGCCGGCTCCTATCTGCCGGTCATCCACGCGCTGCGCGACGACCTGACCCTGCTGCACGTCCAGGACTACAACTCGGGCCCGATCATGGGCCTGGACAACCAGTACCACTCGATGGGCGGCGCGGACTTCCACATCGCGATGACCGACATGCTGCTCGCGGGCTTCCCGGTGGCGGGCGACACGAGCAAGGTCTTCCCGGGCCTGCGCCCCGACCAGGTCGCCATCGGCCTGCCGGCCTCCACCCAGGCGGGCAATGGTCACACCTCACCGGCCGAGGTCAACAAGGCGCTCAACTGCCTGATCAAGAAGACCGACTGCGGCTCCTACCAGACCCACGGCACCTGGTCCGACCTGCGCGGCCTGATGACCTGGTCCATCAACTGGGACCGCTTCAACAACTGGGAGTTCTCGAAGAACTTCGACGCCTACTTCGGCAACTGACCCACCCCAGGGGCGCCAGCACCAACGGCCCCAGGCACCAACTGGCCAGCACATCGAGCGGCCAGTGGTAGCCGTGCAGCACCAGACCGATGCCCGTCGCCGTGGTCAGCAGGATCGCGGCGACGGGCATCATCCACCCCCGGGGCCAGGACGCCTCCCGCAGCCGTCCCGGCCGGGGGAGGGCCAGCAGCACCAGGGCCGAAGCCCCGTACGCCACGGCGGCCGTCGCCGTATGACCGGACGGGTAGTAGTTGACCGCCTCGGTCAGCGGGCCCTGCCGGGCGGTCGCCACCTTCAGCGGAATCACCAGCGCGGGCACCGCCGCCATGGTGAGGGCCGCGTACACGGCGAGCCGCAGGGCACGACGCCACAGCGCGTACCCGATCACGGCGGTCAACACGGGAAGCGCCACCGCCGTCCCGCCGAGATCGGAGAGAACCTGGGTCAGCGCGCCCGGCCCGCGCTCGAAGAGCTTCGCCCCCACGCGCTCGTCCAGCCGCAGGAGCGGACCGTCGACGGCGACCTGCCAGGTGATCAGCGCGAAGAGGACCGCGAGGAGGCCGAGGACGCCGGAAACGAGAGGGGCCGGCCACCCGGGAACAGGGGGGGTTGTTCCGGGATGGCCGGCGAGATCGGTTCGCCGCGCGCCCCGGGGGGTGTGGGGCGGGCGGCCGTCCGATCGGTGAGGAGTCCCGGAGCCATCGGCTCCGGCATGCGCGAACGCACGCCCCGGGCGGTGCTGGGGAAGCCCCGGCCCGGAGTCGGCCGAGGTTTCCCGCGACCGAGGTGTTTCTCTCATCTGCAGAAACCGTACGGCAGCGGAGGGGCGGCGGACAGTCGCCACCGCCTCCCGCCATCGCCCCCGCACACGTTCTTCACAGGCCCTCACCCGGATGCCGGACGGAAGCGGCGAAAGCCCGCTCCGTCCGCATTCCGGTTCGCTGGGATGAGCGACGGATCAGAGCCGGCCGAAAGCCTGCTCGATCAGGTCGAGGCCCTCGTTGAGGAGGTCCTCACCGATCACCAGCGGCGGCAGGAAGCGCAGGACGTTGCCGTACGTACCGCAGGTCAGGACGAGCAGCCCCTCGGCGTGGCAGGCCTTCGCGAGCGCGCCGGCCGCCTCCGGGTTCGGGTCCTTCGTGCCGGACTTCACCAGCTCGATCGCGATCATCGCGCCGCGGCCGCGGATGTCACCGATGATGTCGCCGTTCGGGAGCTTCGCCCGCATCTCCGCGAGGCGGCCCTTCATGACCTCCTCGACCCGCTTGGCCTTCCCGTTCAGGTCCAGCTCGCGCATCGTCTCGATGGCCCCGAGCGCGCCGGCGCAGGCCACCGGGTTTCCGCCGTACGTACCGCCCAGGCCGCCCGCGTGCGCGGCGTCCATGATCTCGGCGCGGCCGGTCACGGCGGACAGCGGCAGACCGCCCGCGATGCCCTTGGCGGTGGTGATCAGGTCCGGGACGATGCCCTCGTCCTCACAGGCGAACCACTGGCCGGTACGGCAGAAGCCGGACTGGATCTCGTCCGCGACGAACACGATGCCGTTGTCCTTGGCGAACTGCGCGATCGCCGGGAGGAAGCCCTTGGCGGGCTCGATGAAGCCACCCTCGCCGAGCACCGGCTCGATGATGATCGCGGCGACGTTCTCCGCGCCGATCTGCTTGGTGATCTCGTCGATGGCCTGCGCGGACGCCTCGGCGCCGGCGTTCTCGGCACCGGTCGGCCAGCGGTAGCCGTAGGCGACCGGGACGCGATAGACCTCGGGCGCGAACGGGCCGAAGCCCTGCTTGTACGGCATGTTCTTCGCCGTCATGCCCATGGTGAGGTTGGTGCGGCCGTGGTAGCCGTGGTCGAAGACGACGACGGCGGTGCGCTTGGTGTGGGCGCGGGCGATCTTCACCGCGTTCTCGACGGCCTCGGCGCCCGAGTTGAACAGCGCGGACTTCTTCGCGTGGTCGCCCGGCGTCAGCTCGGCGAGCTGCTCACAGACCTCGACGTACCCCTCGTACGGCGTGACCATGAAACAGGTGTGGGTGAAGTCCGCGAGCTGCGCGGAGGCCCGCCGCACGACGGCCTCGGCGGACGCGCCCACGGAGGTCACGGCGATCCCGGACCCGAAGTCGATCAGCCGGTTGCCGTCCACGTCCTCGATGATCCCGCCGCCCGCACGGGCGGTGAACACCGGCAGGGTGGAGCCCACACCTGCGGCGACGGCCGCGACACGGCGAGCCTGCAGCTCGACCGACTTCGGGCCGGGGATGGCAGTGACGACGCGGCGCTCCTGCGGGATTGCGGTCATGAGGGGCTCCTGGGGGTGTTTCGGACGCGCTTCGATGCGGACGCTTTTCTTTCTGCAGGCTAGGGGTGGGGGAGGGGTGCGGGCATGCTCCGATCGGGAGTGGTGGGGGTGTGTCCTTGTCCTTGGCGGACAGATGACCGGATGAAGTGACCTGGGTACCGGGAATGGCCATGGGGCGGCGGACCCGCGTACTAGATTGAGCGCTGCACCGAGATACCGCCTCGGAACATCAGAGGAGCAGTGGCAATGGGCGCCGAGGGCACGTACGACTCGCAGCGTGAGCAAGGCGGGCAGGGTGCGGGCGACGCCAGTGCGCGGTGGCTCGATCACCGCCACGGGAACGGCGCCGAGAGCACCCGAGTGCCCCGGCCCGCCTCGGCCCCGCCCCCCATGCCTCTAATGCCACCCCGGGCATCTGCGGAAGGCTTTGACGTACGGAACTGGCTCCGGGCTCATCGAGCCGACCCCGAACCGGGGCTCTGGCGGTACGGGCACCGGCCGAAGGCGGTCGCGGACACCGACGAGGTGCCCACGCGCGCCCTGGTCGTGGGCGTGCTCGTCTCCCTCGCCTGCGGGATTTTCGCGTGGGCGGTCTGGCGCACCGACTACATCGCGGTGCAGCGGTTTCCGCTGAAGCTGTTCACCCCCTCCGAATGGTGGCGCGGTGACCCCGGGCAGTCGGCGCGGACTGCCAGCGCCGTGTACAACAGTCTCTTCGCGGCCTTGCTGATCTACTTCTGCGGGCGGCTCGGCAACTGGCCGGCGCTGTACCGGAGGCTGGTCGTGGACCGGCCCCAACCCGCCAGGGCGCTTGCTGCCGCGCTCGCGGGTTTCCTGGTGGTGTGGATCGTCCTGGGCACGCGCCTGCTTCCATTCTTCTACGCCGTCCTTCACGCGTTGGTGCCGGTGTCCGTGTTCCGAGGCGATCCGGAGACGGCTGCCGTGATGGGCGTGGCCGTCTACGTTCTGATCGGGGCGGCTCTGCTGTGGCCGTTCGCTCGGACGGGCGGATGGCTGGAGTTTCTCCGGAAGCCCAGCCCCGTCGCCACCTCTCCCGAGGCCAATCCCGAGACGTCCGAAAGCGTCTCGGACCGGCCGCTGCTGGTCGGTGCGCTGATCTCGCTGCTCTCCGCCCTGCTGCTGTGGTCACTGTGGCTCAACGGCTACCTTCCCTACCGCTTGGTCCCGCTCAAGCTTTTCACCCCGGGGGAGTGGTGGTACGCGGGTATCTCCGGAGGCCCCCGCACCATCGAGGGCAGGGACGCCCTCACCGTGTACGAGGGGATCCTTTTCGGCTTGCTGGCCTACGGGTGCGGCCGGATCGGCAACTTCGCCGAGCTGTTCCGCCGCCGTGTCGCCGAGCGCGGGCAGCCCTTCCTCGCCCTCTCGGCGGCCGCGGCGGCGGGCCTAGTCCAGCTGCTCGTCTGGAAGGAGATGCTTCCCGTCGTCCGTCCGATCCTGGTCCTCATCGCCTCCGTGGCAGGCGGCGAGATCTACCAGAGCCAGACGGTCGTCAACGTGATCTACGCGCTGATCACCGTACTCGTTCTCTGGCCCTTCGCCCGCCTCGGCCGCTGGCGCGAACTGATCGCCGCCCGCCGGGGGGGCGCCGCCCCGGCCCCGGCCGACGATGCCGGCCCCGCCACCGCGACCTCCGCTGACCAGTGGCCCGACCTGCGCGCCGCGGGCTGGACCGACGCCGCCGACACTCTCACCGCCGAGGTCCGCATCGGGCGCATGAACGACGTGGACGTGGCCCGGCTGCGCCACGCCTGGACACTCGCCACCCAGCGGTCCGACCAGCTCGCTCCCCTCGCAGAGGCCGTGCTGCGTACCGGCGGGGCCGCCGCCCCGCACCCCTCCGGCCATCGCGACCTGCCCCGCCGCACTGCTCGCCACGACGTGCTCACCGGCCAGGTCAGGATCGGTCGGTGCACGGACGACCCGCACAACCCCTACGACCGCCGGGGTACGGGTCTCGCCCTGGAACCAACGCTGCTCGGCACCTCCCTGCTCGCTGTCGGTCCGCCCGGCGTCGGGAAGTCCGCCCGGCTGATCCGGCCGGTCGTCGAGGCCCTCGCGCTGCGCGCACTGGCCGGACAGGCCGCGGTCCTCGCCGTCGGCGGGGCGGGTGCGCAGCTCGGGCCGGACGACGCCTTCGACGTCGTCGTCCGCATCGGCCACCCCGGCTCCGCCCACGACCTCGACCTCTACGGCGGCACCACCGACCCCGACGAGGCGGCGGCCGTCCTCGCCGAAGGTCTCGTCGGCGATGTCGGCAGCCTCGACAGCCGCCGCGCCGCCACCGTCCTGGCCCAGCTGCTCGGCCCCTACCGCGCCGCCCACGGCCACTTCCCCTCCGTGCCCGAACTGCGTGAACTCCTCGACGGCACACCGGCCGCACTTGCCGACCTCCGCGCCTCCCTCGAAGCCGCCGGCCACCACGCGATGCTCCGCGAGCTGGACGCGCGGTCCCGGCAGGCGGGCGGCCCGGGCGACCCCGCACCGGCCCTCGCCGACCGGGTCGCCCTGCTGGACCGGCCCGCGTTCACCGAGTTCTTCGCCACCGGCCCGGACGCCCGCCCGTTCTCGCTGCGGGCGCTCGGCCAGTACCCGCTGCGGGTCCGTGTGGACTTGCCGGAGCGCGGCCACGCGGAGGCGTCCCGGCTGCTCACCCGGCTGCTCCTGGCCCAGTTCACCGCGATCGCTGCGGCCCGCACCGACACCACGCTCTTCGTCTGCCTCGTCCTGGACGACGCCACCCACGCCGTGACCGCCGAGACCGTCCGCGGTATCCGCCGGCTGCGCTCGGTCAACGCCGGGGCGGTGCTCGCCCTGCGGACCGTCGACGACGTCCCCGAAGCCCTGCACACCCCGCTGCTCGGCGCGGTCGGCTGCACGGCGGCCTTCTCCGGCATCACCACCTGGGACGGCAAGCGCTTCGCCGAGGCCTGGGGCAAGGAATGGGTCGAGACCCGCGAGGTCGCCCAGCACACCGTCTTCGCCGACCAGCCGTTCACCCGCGCCCTGCACGCCCTGCGCAAGCTCGTCACCGGCAAGGCCGTGACCACGGACGCGGTGACCGTACGGCAGGTGGAGAAGGAGCGCTGGTCGGCGTCCGAACTGGCCTACGCGGTCCCGGCGGGGCATGCCGTCATCCGGGTGACCACTGTCCAGGGCGAACACGCCCCCCCGCTCCTCGTCCACCTCGACGGCTGAACGGCGGGGGCCGGAGCCCGGGCGCGGTTACCCGCACCCTGCCGCCCTGGCAGAATCGGAGGCAGCCGTTCATACGGGACGGCGCAATCGGTGCCATCGAGCCGGCCGGCGATCCGGCCGTCCGTACGGCGGCGCCGCGACCTCGTCCCCGACCTTGAGGGTTCCCGGCCCATGCCCCCCACGCTCGCCTCGCTCGTCCAGCACTCGGCGCTCAAGCTCACCGTGCGGGCGGGCGCGGACCGGCTCGACACGCCCGTGCGCTGGGCCCACGCCAGCGAGCTTGCCGACCCCGTCCCATACATGGACGGCGGCGAACTCCTCCTCGTGACCGCCACCAACCTCGACGCCGAGAACGCCGAGGCCATGCGGCGGTACGTGCGGCGGCTGGCCGGAGCCGGGGTCGCCGGGGTCGGATTCGGGGTCGGCGTCAACTACGAGGACATCCCGGCCGCCCTCGTGGACGCCGCCGAGGAAGCCGGGCTGACGCTCCTCGAAGTCCCCCGCCGCACCCCGTTCATCGCCATCAGCAAGGCCGTCTCCGCCGCCATCGCCGCCGACCAGTACCGCGCGGTCACCGCCGGCTTCGAGGCTCAGCGCGAGCTGACGAAGGCCGCGCTCGCCGGGGACGGGCCCGCCGATCTCCTCGCCCGGCTCGCCGCCCACATCGACGGCTGGGCCGCCCTGTACGACACCTCCGGCGCCGTGCTGGCCGCCGCCCCCGACTGGGCCGCCCGCCGCGCCGCCCGCCTCACCCCCGACGTCGAACGCCTCCGGGACCGCACCGCCCCCGCCAGCGTCGTCGTCGGCGACAACGAGGACCGGGTCGAGCTCCAGTCGCTGGGCACCGGCCGCCGGGCCCGCGGCGCGCTGGCCGTCGGCACCGGAGCCGCGCTGGGCACCGCCGAGCGGTACGCCGTGCACTCCGCCGTCGCCCTGCTCACCCTGACCACCGCCCGCTCCCGCTCCCTCCAGGGCGCCGAACAGCGCCTGGGCGCCGCCGTCCTGCGCATGCTGCTCGCCGGGCAGCCCGACCATGCGCGGGCCGTCGCCGGGGACCTCTACGGCGGGCTGCTCGACGCCCCGTTCCGGCTGCTGATCGCCGAGACGGCCGTACCCGCCGGGGCCGAGCTGCTCACCGAGACCATGGAAGCCGCCGCCGCCCGCTCCGGCGAGGCGCTGCTCATGGTCCCCGAGGGCGAGCGCGTCGTCGTGCTCGCCGCGGACGGCGGCACCGCCGTCGCCGCCTGCGCCTCCTACGCCGAGGCCCAGGACGACCGCGCCCCGCGCGAGGGCGGCGCCGAGGACAGCGACGTCGTGGTGGGGCTCTCCGCCCCCTCCGGCCCGATCGCCGTCGCCGCCGCGTACAAGCAGGCCGAACAGGCCCTCTCCGTCGCCCGCCGCCGGGGCCGGGCGCTCGTCGAGCACGAGGAGCTGGCCGCCGGATCCGTCCTGCCACTGCTCGCCGACGACGCCGTACGGGCCTTCGCCGACGGCATGCTCCGCGCGCTGTACGAACACGACGCCAAGGGCCGCGGCGACCTCGTGGCCTCCCTGCGCGCCTGGCTCTCCCGTCACGGCCAGTGGGACGCCGCCGCCGCCGACCTCGGAGTGCACCGGCACACCCTGCGCTACCGGATGCGCCGCGTGGAGGAGATCCTGGGCCGCTCGCTGGACGACCCGGACGTCCGTATGGAGCTGTGGCTCGCACTGAAGACGACCGAGGCGGCGACACCCGCCGAGGAGTGAGCCGCCGCACCGGGCCGGTATTGCAACGCACAGTCCAAAACCCTAGAGTGCTGCCATGGCCCGACCGAGACAGTTCGACGAGGAACGGGCCCTGGACGCCGCGATGCGCGCCTTCTGGGAGTACGGCTACGAGGCCACCTCCACCCAGGACCTGTGCGCCGCCACGGGTCTGGGGCGCAGCAGCATCTACAACACCTTCAGCAGCAAGCGCGAGCTGTTCGGGCGCTCGCTCGCCCGCTACCTGGACACCATGGCCGACGCCCAGGACGCCATGCTGGAGGATGCCTCCCGCCCGCCCGCCGAGCGGATCCGCGCCCTGCTCGACAAGATCGTGGCCGACGAGTTCGACCACCGCCCCAGCGGTCGCAGCCTCGGCTGCCTGGGGGTCAACAGCACGGTGGAGCTCGCCGCCCGCGACCCCGAGGCCGCCCGGCTCCTGGACCGCGACGCCGCCCGCCGGCTGCGGACCCTGTCCGCCGTCATCGCCGCCGGGCAGCGCGACGGCTCCATCGCCTCCGCGCGGGGCTCCGACGCCCTCGCCCGGTACGTCAACGCCGTCATCGGCGGTATGCGCGTCACCGCCCAGGGCGGAGCCGACCGCGCGGCCGTCCAAGCCGTCGCCGACACCGCGCTGGACGCCCTGATCCGCTGAGCTCTTCCGTATCACCGCGCCAGACGCGCGGCTCACCCATGTCCACGTTCTGAACTGCTCGTTACAAAACAACGCCCACAGGGGGAACCCACCGTGCCTCGTGCCGTCCACGTCCTGGCCTTCGGCATCTTCGCCATGGTCACCAGCGAATTCGTCGTCGCCGGACTGATGCCGCAGATGGCCGAAGGCCTCGGCGTCACCGTCCCGCACATCGGCTACCTGATCACCGTCTTCGCCCTCTCCATGGCGCTCGGCGGCCCGCTGCTCTCCGTCGCCCTGCTGCGGCTCCCGCCGAAGACCGCGCTCATGGTCCTCTTCCCGGTCTTCCTGGCCGGCAACGTGCTGGCTGCCACCGCGTCCGGCTACCCGGCCATGGTGGTCGCCCGGGTGATCACCGGAGTCGCCTCCCAGGCCTTCTTCGGCGTCGCGATCTCGCTCGGCTCCCAGCTCACCCGCCCCGAGATACGCGGCCGGGCCGTGGCGGTCATCCTCAACGGACTGATGCTCGGCACCCTGCTGGGGCTGCCGCTGGCCACCCTGACCGGCGAACGGTACGGCTGGCGCGCCGCGTTCTGGGCCATCTCCGCGCTCACGGTCGCCGCCGCCCTGTGCACCGCGATCGGCGTACGCCGGACAGACCGGCCGGAGGGCAGCGGCACCTTTCGCTCCGAGCTGACCGCCTTCCGCGCTCCCCGGCTCTGGCTGACCCTGCTGACCAGCACCATGGTCATCGGCGCGACCTTCTCCGCCTTCAGCTACCTCAACCCGATCCTCACCCGGGTCACCGGCTTCTCCCCGGGCACGGTCCCGCTGCTGCTCCTGGCGTACGGCGCCGCCACCGTCATCGGCAACACCGTCGTCGGCCGGCTCGCCGACCGGCACACCCTCCCCGTCCTGCTCGGCGGTCTGTCGCTCAACGCGGTGTTCCTGGCCGGATTCGCCCTGCTGGCCCGGTTCGACGTCTGGGCGGTGCTCTGCATGCTGGGCATCGGCCTCGTCGGGGTCACCATGAACCCGGCCCTGGTCACCCGGGTGCAGCGGACCGGCAACGCCCGCCCGCTCGTCAACACCGTGCACAGCTCCTTCATCACCTTCGGCGTGGTCCTCGGCTCCGCGCTGGGCGGTCTGGGCCTCGACCGCTTCGGCCTGCGGGCCCCGCTCTGGCTCGGCGCGGGCCTCGCGGTGACCGGCCTGCTCACCCTCGTACCGGATCTGCTCCGGCGTACGGAGAAGCCCGGCGCGGTCGGACCGGGCGGGACCTCCGCCAATTCGGAGCACCCGGCCCCCGCTCCGCTCCACGCCGGACAAACGACCTGAGCGCCTCCCCGCCCTACCGTGGGACCACAGAGGAGAGCCTCCGGGCCGCATCACCTCCGTAACGACCTCACCACCTCCTCACGACCTCCGAAGGGCCGGAACCTCCATGACTTCGCCCCACGCCTTCTGGGTGGCCGGCCGCCAGGCCACCGGTGCCGACAGCTTCGACGTCACCAACCCGTACGACGGACGCCTCGTCGGCACCGTCAGCGTGCCGACCGACGCCCAGGTCGAGGAGGCCGTCGCCGCCGCCCACGCCGTACGCGACGAGTTCGCCGCGACCCCGGCGCACGTACGGGCCGCCGCGCTCGACCACGTCGTACGACGGCTGACGGAGCGCACCGAGGAGATCGCCCAGCTGATCTCGGCCGAGAACGGCAAGCCGATCAAGTGGGCCCGCGGCGAGGTCGGCCGGGCCGTGTCCGTGTTCCGGTTCGCGGCAGAGGAGGCCCGCCGCTTCAACGGCGGCGAGGCCCAGCGCCTCGACACCGACCTCGGCGGCACCGGCCGCCTCGGCCTGACCCGCCGCTTCCCGCGCGGGGCGGTCCTCGGCATCGCGCCCTTCAACTTCCCCCTCAACCTCAGCGCCCACAAGGTCGCCCCGGCCATCGCCGTCGGCGCACCGATCATCCTGAAGCCGGCCCCGGCCACCCCGATCTCCTCGCTCATCCTGGGCGAGCTGCTGGCCGAGACCGACCTCCCGGCGGGCTCCTGGTCCGTCCTGACGGTCCCGAACGACAAGATGCCCGCCCTCGTCCAGGACGAGCGGCTGCCGGTCATCTCCTTCACCGGCTCGGGCCCGGTCGGCTACGCGATCATGGAGTCGGTGCCCCGCAAGCACTGCACCCTGGAGCTCGGCGGCAACGGCGCGGCGGTCGTCCTCGGCGACTACGCCTCGGAGGCGGACCTCGACTGGGCGGCCACCCGGATCGCCACCTTCTCCAACTACCAGGGCGGCCAGTCCTGCATCTCGGTGCAGCGCGTCATCGCCGACGCCTCGGTCTACGACCGGCTCGTCCCGAAGATCGTCGCCGCCGTCGAGGCCCTGGTCACCGGCGACCCGGCCGACGCCACCACCGACGTCGGCCCGCTCGTCAGCGAGGACGCCGCCAAGCGCGTCGAGTCCTGGGTCGACGAGGCCGTCCAGGGCGGCGCGGAAATCCTCACCGGCGGCAAGCGCGACGGCGCCACCTACGCCCCGACCGTCCTCGCGGGCCTCCCCGACGACGTGAAGCTCTCCTGCGAAGAGGTCTTCGGCCCGGTCATGTCGCTCCAGAAGGTCGACGGCGAGGCCGAGGCGTTCGCCGCCGTCAACTCCTCCCAGTACGGCCTCCAGGCAGGCGTCTTCACCCACGACCTCCAGACCGCCTTCCGCGCCCACCGTGCGCTCGAGGTCGGCGGCGTGATCATCGGCGACGTCCCCTCGTACCGCGCCGACCAGATGCCGTACGGCGGCGCCAAGCAGTCCGGCGTAGGCCGCGAGGGCGTCCGCTACGCCATGGACGACTACACCTACGAGCGCGTCCTGGTCCTCACCGGCCTCGCCCTGTAACACCCCGGACGACCCCACCCGCGCCCCCGCCTGGACAGCGAGCGCGGGCGGGGCGCGCGAAAAGGACGGCCCGAACCCACTGTGCGGGGGTTCGGGCCGTCCGCGTGTTCCTGCGCGGGGACTGGTGCGGGTGCCGAACCACGGGTACACGGGTTACATACGGACCAGTAAGCAGCGACTAGCAGTCCGCGCGTCCAGGTGCCCACCCCTCCTGGTTCACGCGCGGCGAGGTGAGGTCCCTCATGTCCGCACCACACAACATCCCCCAGGTCCCCAACGCCCCCAAGGTCACCGAACGCGAAGCGCGGCGGGTCGCCGAGGCCGCCCGGGAGCAGGACTGGCGCAAGCCCAGCTTCGCCAAGGAGCTGTTCCTCGGGCGCTTCCGGCTCGACCTGATCCACCCGCACCCCCTGCCGCCGCCCGACGACATCCGGCGCGGCGAGGAGTTCCTGGCGCGGCTGCGGGCCTTCTGCGAGACGCACATCGACAGTGCGCGGATCGAGCGCGAGGCGAGGATCCCCGATGAGGTGATCAGCGGGCTCAAGGAGCTGGGCGCGCTCGGGATGAAGATCGAGACCAAGTACGGCGGGCTCGGGCTCACCCAGGTGTACTACAACAAGGCGCTCGCTCTCGTCGGCTCCGCCAGCCCCGCGATCGGCGCGCTGCTCTCCGCCCATCAGTCGATCGGCGTACCGCAGCCCCTGAAGATCTTCGGCACCCAGGAGCAGAAGGACGTCTTCCTGCCCCGGCTGGCCACCACCGACATCTCCGCCTTCCTGCTGACCGAGCCCGACGTCGGCTCCGACCCGGCCCGCCTCGCCACCTCGGCCGTGCCCGACGGGCCGGACTATGTCCTGGACGGCGTAAAACTCTGGACCACCAACGGGGTCGTCGCCGATCTGCTCGTGGTCATGGCCCGGGTGCCCGCCTCCGAGGGCCATCCCGGCGGCATCACCGCGTTCGTCGTCGAGGCCGACGCCCCCGGTGTCACGGTGGAGCACCGCAACGCCTTCATGGGCCTGCGCGGCATCGAGAACGGCGTCACCCGCTTCCACCGGGTCCGGGTCCCCGGGGCCTGCCGGATCGGGCCCGAGGGGGCCGGGCTGAAGATCGCCCTGACCACCCTCAACACCGGCCGGCTCTCGCTGCCCGCGATGTGCGTGGGCGTGGGCAAGTGGTCCCTGAAGATCGCCCGCGAGTGGTCCGCCGTACGCGAGCAGTGGGGCCGGCCCGTCGCCCAGCACGAGGCGGTCGGCGCGAAGATCTCCTTCATCGCGGCCACCACCTTCGCCCTGGAGGCCATCGTCGACCTCTCCTCGCAGATGGCCGACGAGGATCGCAACGACATCCGCATCGAGGCCGCCCTCGCCAAGCTGTACGGCTCCGAGATGGGCTGGCTGATCGCCGACGAACTGGTCCAGATCCGCGGCGGCCGCGGCTTCGAGACCGCCGCGTCGCTGGCCGCCCGTGGGGAGCGGGCCGTCCCGGCCGAGCAGATGCTCCGCGACATGCGCATCAACCGGATCTTCGAGGGCTCCACCGAGATCATGCACCTGCTGATCGCCCGCGAGGCCGTCGACGCCCACCTCAAGGTCGCGGGCGACATCATCGACCCCGACAAGCCGCTCTCCGCCAAGGCGAAGGCGGGCGCGAACGCCGCCGGGTTCTACGCCCGCTGGCTGCCCCAGCTGGTCACGGGCGCCGGGCAGCTCCCGCGTACGTACGGTGAGTTCCACCCCGCCGGGCACCGCGACCTCTCCGGGCACCTCCGGTACGTCGAGCGGTGCTCGCGCAAGCTCGCCCGGTCGACCTTCTACGCCATGTCCCGCTGGCAGGGGCGGATGGAGACCAAGCAGGGCTTCCTCGGCCGGATCGTCGACATCGGTGCGGAACTCTTCGCGATGAGCGCCGCCTGCGTCCGCGCCGAGCACCTGCGCGGGACCGGCGAGCACGGGCGTGAGGCCTACCAGCTCGCGGATGCCTTCTGCCATCAGGCCCGCGTCCGGGCCGAGGAGCTGTTCACCCGGCTGTGGTCCAACACCGACGACCTCGACCGGCGCGTCGTCGACGGCGTCCTGTCGGGGACGTACACCTGGCTGGAGGAGGGCGTCGTCGACCCCAGCGGCGAAGGCCCCTGGATCGCGGACGCCACCCCGGGACCCTCCGTCCAGGAGAACCAGCACCGGCCGGTGCGCTAGTTCTGTGCCGCATAGGTTCGGCGGGTTGGAGGTTGGGGCTGTCGGAGCAGGCGGTGACGCGTCCGTCCCGACCGCTGGAGGTGTGGTGGCTGAACCTGTGCGGCAGACCAGCCCTCGCGTCGTGATGGAGAACTGTTCACGCTCTCCTGGCTACAGGCGGCGTGCCGCAACAACCGCTGAACTGCCTGGTGTTGTGAGTATTTCCGTGGCGTCGAGGGCTGAATGAGTGAGGTAGAACAGGCGGAGCTCGTCCACTTCGCCGCCGAAACGAGGCGGCCAATCGGGCGATGGGGTGAAGTCGTCCAGGATGAGAAGGCCACCAGGAGCAAGCAGCTCGACCACCCCCTCGGGGTCGTCACGCTTGCCTCCGCCGTCGCAGAAGAAGACATCGAAGGGTGCGTGCTGCTCAAGCAGCCGCCAGTCCCCGGTGAGGACACTGACGCGGTCGTCGTCCGCGAACACCCGGGCCGCTCGACAGGCCAGCGCCTGGTCACGCTCCACCGTGACCAGGCGGGCACCGGCGCCAAGCCCACTGTGCAGCCAGGCGGTACCCACGCCCGAGCCCGTGCCACTCTCCGCAATGACTCCGTGGGGCTTCGCAGCAGCGGCCAGCCTCAGCAACCTGCCCACCTCAGGGATGCAACTCTTCTTGAAACCCGCCTCGGAGGCGCCACGCTCCGCGGCCACCACGCGAGGCGGAACCGAACGCTCTGCCATGATCACGAATCCCCCTTTGCCGTGAACACGACGCTATCCGCCGACAGAGACGCCTGTACGGAATTTCGCCCGTCCATATCCGGCGAACCTATGCGGTCACAGCGCCAGGTGCGCCCGTACGGGGACGTCCACGCACCGGACGCACCCCGTACGCCCCGCCCGCCACAGGGCAGGATGAGGGCCGTGACCGTCATCGACATCCCCGGCTCCAAGTCCGTCACCGCCCGCGCCCTCTTCCTGGCCGCCGCCGCGGACGGCACCACCACCCTGCTGCGGCCGCTGCGCTCGGACGACACCGAGGGCTTCGCCGAAGGCCTGAAGAGCCTCGGGTACGCGGTCGAGCAGGAGGCCGACCGCTGGCGCGTCGAGGGCCGCCCCGGCGGGCCCGCCGTCCCCGAGGCCGACGTCTACTGCCGCGACGGCGCGACCACCGCCCGCTTCCTGCCCACGCTCGTCGCGGCCGCCGCCTCCGGCACCTACCGCTTCGACGCCTCCGCCCAGATGCGCCGCCGCCCGCTCGCCCCGCTCACCCGCGCCCTCACCGCCCTCGGCGTCGACCTGCGCCACGGGGAAGCGGAAGGGCATCATCCGCTGACCGTCCGGGCCGCCGGGATCAAGGGCGGCGAACTCGCCCTGGACGCGGGGGAGTCGTCCCAGTACCTCACCGCGCTGCTGATGCTCGGACCGCTCACCGCGCAGGGGCTGCGGATCGAGGTCACCGAGCTGGTCTCCGCGCCGTACGTCGAGATCACCCTCGCGATGATGCGCGATTTCGGCGTGGAGGTGGAGCGGGAGGGGAACACCTTCACCGTGCCTCCCGGCGGCTACCGGGCCACCGCCTACGCCGTCGAGCCCGACGCCTCCACCGCGAGCTACTTCTTCGCCGCCGCCGCCCTCACCGGCCGCGAGGTGACCGTCCCCGGCCTCGGCACCGGCGCGCTCCAGGGCGACCTGCGCTTCGTCGACGTACTGCGGGACATGGGCGCCGAGGTGGCGGTGGGCGCCGACGCCACCACCGTCCGCTCCACCGGCCGGCTGCGCGGCCTCACCGTCAACATGCGCGACATCTCCGACACCATGCCGACCCTCGCCGCCATCGCCCCCTACGCGGACGGTCCCGTACGGATCGAGGACGTCGCCAACACCCGGGTCAAGGAGTGCGACCGGCTGGAGGCGTGCGCCCAGAACCTGCGGGCCATGGGCATCACCGTGCACACCGGGCCCGACTGGATCGAGATCCACCCCGGAACGCCGAAACCCACCGGGATCGCCACCCACGGCGACCACCGCATCGTGATGTCCTTCGCCGTCGCCGGACTGCGCACACCGGGCCTGACGTACGACGATCCCGGCTGCGTACGCAAGACGTTCCCGCGCTTCCACGAGGTGTTCCAGGACTTCGCGGACGGCCTCGTGGCGCCCTGACAGGAGGGGGCGGCACGACCCGCACGGGACGCGCTGTCCCCGCGCACAGCCGGAGCGGCAACAATGGGGGGCATGAGCGACAGCCCCGCCCCCCTCGCCGATCCGCATCTCGTCTTCGACGCTGCGGACGGCCGCCGGGATCTCGTGATCCTCGGCTCCACCGGGTCCATCGGCACCCAGGCCATCGACCTGGTCCTGCGCAACCCCGACCGCTTCCGGGTCAGTGCCCTCTCGGCCGCCGGCGGCCGGGTCGCGCTGCTGGCCGAGCAGGCCCGCCGGCTGCGGGTCGGCACGGTCGCCGTGGCCGCCGAGGACACGGTCCCCGCCCTGCGCGAGGCGCTGCGCGCGCAGTACGGCCCCGGCGAGCCGCTCCCGGAGATCCTGGCCGGACCCGACGCGGCCACCACCCTCGCCGCGAGCGCCTGCCACACCGTGCTCAACGGCATCACCGGCTCCATCGGGCTCGCCCCCACGCTGGCCGCGCTGAAGGCGGGCCGCACGCTCGCCCTCGCCAACAAGGAGTCGCTGATCGTCGGCGGCCCGCTGGTGAAGGCGCTCGCCGCCCCCGGCCAGATCATCCCGGTCGACTCCGAGCACGCCGCGCTCTTCCAGGCGCTGGCCGCGGGCACCCGCGCCGATGTCCGCAAGCTCGTCGTCACCGCATCCGGCGGACCCTTCCGGGGCCGTACGCGCGCCGAACTGGCCGACGTCACCCGGGAGCAGGCGCTCGCCCACCCGACCTGGGCGATGGGCCCGGTGATCACCATCAACTCCGCGACCCTGGTCAACAAGGGCCTGGAGGTCATCGAGGCGCACCTCCTCTACGACATCCCGTTCGACCGGATCGAGGTGGTGGTCCACCCGCAGTCCTACGTGCACTCCATGGTCGAGTTCAGCGACGGCTCCACGCTCGCCCAGGCCACCCCGCCGGACATGGGCGGACCCATCGCCATCGGCCTCGGCTGGCCCGAGCGCGTCCCGGACGCCGCCCCCGCCTTCGACTGGACGAAGGCCTCCAGCTGGGAGTTCTTCCCGCTCGACACCGAGGCCTTCCCGTCGGTCGGCCTCGCCCGGCACGTCGGCGGGCTCGGCGGCACCGCGCCGGCCGTGTTCAACGCGGCGAACGAGGAATGCGTCGACGCATTCCTCGCCGGACAGCTGCCCTTCAACGGAATCATGGATACGGTCACGGCTGTGGTGTCCGAACACGGCACCCCCGCCCCGGGAACCTCGCTCAGCGTCGCGGACGTCCTCGAAGCGGAAACGTGGGCCCGCGCACGGGCCCGGGAACTCTCGGCGAAAGCGACAGCGGAGGCGCGCGCATGAGTCTGACCTCGATCCTGCTGACGGTCCTGGGGATCGCCGTCTTCGTCGTGGGCCTGCTCTTCTCCATCGCCTGGCACGAGCTGGGCCACCTCTCCACGGCCAAGATGTTCGGCATCCGGGTGCCGCAGTACATGGTCGGCTTCGGCCCGACGCTCTGGTCGAAGAAGAAGGGCGACACGGAGTACGGCATCAAGGCCATTCCGGCCGGCGGCTACATCCGCATGATCGGGATGTTCCCGCCCGGACCCGACGGCCGGCTCGAAGCCCGCTCCACCTCACCGTGGCGCGGCATGATCGAGGACGCCCGCTCCGCCGCCTTCGAGGAGCTGGAGCCGGGCGACGAGAAGCGGCTCTTCTACACGCGCAAGCCGTGGAAGCGCGTCATCGTGATGTTCGCCGGCCCCTTCATGAACCTGATCCTCGCGGTCGCCATCTTCATGGGCGTCGCGATGACCTTCGGCTTCCAGACCCAGACCACCGAGGTCGCCGGCGTCCAGCAGTGCGTGATCTCCCAGAGCGAGAAGCGCCAGACCTGCAAGGCCGGTGACGACGCCTCGCCCGCCAAGGCCGCCGGGCTCCGGGAGGGCGACAGGATCGTCGCCTTCGACGGCAGGGAGGTCGACGACTGGGCGACGCTCTCCGACCGCATCCGCGAGACCATCGGCCCCGCCACCATCGTCGTCGAGCGCGACGGCAAGGAAGTCACGCTCAACGCCGTCCTGCGCGAGAACCTCGTCGCGAAGAAGGACGGCAACGGCGAGGTCATCCCGAAGGAGTTCGTCACGGCGGGCTACCTCGGCTTCGCCGCGCAGACCGAGATCGTGCCGCTCGGCTTCGGCGACTCCGTCGTCCGCATGGGCGACATGATCGAGAACGGCGTCGACTCGATCATCGCCCTGCCCGGCAAGATCCCGGCGCTCTGGGACGCGGCCTTCAGCGACGGCGAACGCGGCGACGACTCGCCGGTCGGCGTGGTGGGCGCGGCCCGGATCGGCGGCGAGGTGATGAACCTCGACATCCCGGCGCAGAACCAGGTCGCGATGATGCTGTTCCTGCTCGCGGGCTTCAACCTCTCGCTGTTCCTGTTCAACATGCTGCCGCTGCTCCCGCTGGACGGCGGGCACATCGCGGGCGCGCTCTGGGAGTCGCTGCGGCGCAATGTGGCCAAGGTCTTCCGGCGCCCCGATCCGGGACCGTTCGACGTGGCCCGGCTGATGCCGGTCGCCTATGTGGTCGCCGGACTCTTCATCTGCTTCACGCTGCTGGTCCTGGTGGCCGACATCGTGAACCCCGTCAAGATCACCTGACCGTCCTCTCCCGACCGTCCTCTCCCGACCGCCCTCCCCTGATCGTCCCTCCCGTCCCATCCGTCCCACAGGTAGCGGCCGGGCACACAGGTTGTGTCCGGCCGCTCACCAACGGGTGGACATGTCGACACGGTGCGTCCGTCCTGGCTCCGGTGCCGTAACCTCGAAGGCTGGAGCCCGCCGATCTCGGGACCTTGATCCACACCTTGGGGATGCACAGCGCATGACTGCGATTTCTCTCGGAATGCCGGCCGTTCCGACCAAGCTCGCCGACCGAAGGGTCAGCCGACAGATCCAGGTCGGCACGGTCGCGGTCGGCGGCGACGCGCCCGTTTCCGTGCAGTCGATGACGACGACACGTACGTCGGACATCGGCGCGACGCTCCAGCAGATCGCCGAGCTGACGGCGTCCGGCTGCCAGATCGTCCGGGTCGCGTGCCCGACGCAGGACGACGCCGACGCGCTGGCCACGATCGCCCGGAAGTCACAGATCCCGGTGATCGCCGACATCCACTTCCAGCCGAAGTACGTCTTCGCCGCCATCGACGCGGGCTGCGCGGCGGTCCGGGTGAACCCGGGCAACATCAAGCAGTTCGACGACAAGGTCAAGGAGATCGCCAAGGCGGCCTCCGAGACCCGCACCCCGATCCGGATCGGCGTCAACGCCGGCTCCCTGGACGCGCGGCTCCTGAAGAAGTACGGCAAGGCCACCCCCGAGGCCCTGGTCGAGTCGGCCCTGTGGGAGGCGTCCCTCTTCGAGGAGCACGGCTTCGGCGACATCAAGATCTCGGTCAAGCACAACGACCCGGTCGTCATGGTCAACGCCTACCGCCAGCTCGCCGCCCAGAGCGACTACCCGCTGCACCTCGGCGTCACCGAGGCCGGACCGGCGTTCCAGGGCACCATCAAGTCGGCCGTCGCCTTCGGCGCCCTGCTCTCCGAGGGCATCGGCGACACCATCCGCGTCTCCCTCTCGGCCCCGCCGGCCGAGGAGGTCAAGGTGGGCCTGCAGATCCTGGAGGCGCTGAACCTCAAGCAGCGCCGCCTGGAGATCGTCTCCTGCCCGTCCTGCGGCCGCGCCCAGGTCGACGTCTACAAGCTCGCCGACCAGGTCAGCGCCGGCCTGGAGGGCATGGAGGTCCCGCTCCGCGTCGCGGTCATGGGCTGTGTCGTCAACGGCCCCGGCGAGGCCCGCGAGGCCGACCTCGGCGTCGCCTCCGGCAACGGCAAGGGCCAGATCTTCGTCAAGGGCGAGGTCATCAAGACCGTCCCCGAGTCGAAGATCGTCGAGACTCTCATCGAAGAGGCCATGAAGATCGCCGAGCAGATGGAGCAGGACGGCATCGCGTCCGGCGAACCTCAGGTCTCCATCGGCGCCTGACCTGCGACGTTCCACGTCATCACCGCCCCGCCGGGCCCCGCGCCCGGCGGGGCGGTGGTGTATCGGAAAGCCCGCTCCCGGACTCGAGCGGCGTTCGAGGGCCGTGTTGGGTACAGTGCGGAAATCAGCAGACCGCATGGTGAGGCCCCCTCGTGTTGACGCAGACCACCACCCGGGTCCTCGAACCCAGCGACCTCGGCGCCGCGCTCGCCATCCTGGAGAGCGAGCCCGTGGCCAACGCCTTCGTGACGTCCCGCGTGCAGGTCGCGGGACTCGATCCGTGGCGCCTCGGCGGTGAGATGTGGGGCTGGTACGCCGACGGCAGGCTCCGCTCCCTGTGCTACTCCGGCGCCAACCTCGTCCCCATCTGCGCCGGCCCCGAGGCCGTCCGCGCCTTCGCCGACCGGGCCCGCCGGGCCGGCCGCCGCTGCTCCTCCATCGTCGGCCCCGCCGAACCCACCACCCAGCTGTGGCGGCTCCTCGAACCCAGCTGGGGACCCGCCCGCGAGGTCCGCGGCAACCAGCCCCTCATGGTCACCGAGAGCCTCTCCGCCGACGTCACGCCCGACCCGCTCGTCCGCCGCGTCCGCAAGGACGAGACCGAGATCCTGATGCCGGCCTGCGTGGCGATGTTCACCGAGGAGGTCGGCATCTCCCCGCTCGCCGGCGACGGCGGACTCCTCTACCAGGCCCGGGTCGCCGAACTCATCGGCACCGGCCGCTCCTTCGCCCGTATCGACGACGGCAAGGTCGTCTTCAAGGCGGAGATCGGCGCGGCCACCTCCCGGGCCTGCCAGATCCAGGGCGTCTGGGTCGCCCCCGAACACCGCGGCAAAGGCCTCTCCGAGACGGGCATGGCCGCCGTCCTGCGCTACGCCCTGGCCGACGTCGCCCCCGTCGTCAGCCTGTACGTGAACGACTACAACACCCCCGCCCGCAAGGCCTACCGCCGCGTCGGCTTCCGCGAGGTCGGCGCGTTCATGAGCGTCCTGTTCTGAGCGTCCTGTTCTGAGCCGCCGCGCGTACCCAGGTATCCGCCCCGGCCAGTAGGGTTCCCGCATGGCAGCAGCCCCCGGAGAAGGCCCCGCAGCACCCGACGTCGAGATCGGCCCCGTCGACCTGGCCGCCCGCGTCGACGAAGCCCTGCACGTCCAGGCGGCCGCCTTCGGACTGAGCCAGGACGAGATCGACGTACGCCGCCACATCGTCCTCAGACATCTGGAACACCCTCACGCCCGCGCCCTCGGCGCCCTCGCCCCCGACGGACGGCTCGTCGGCTTCGTCTACGGGCTGCCCAACGACCGCGCCCAGTGGTGGTCCACCGTCGTCGAGCCCTATCTGCGGGCCACCGGCTCCGACGGCTGGCTCGACGACTCCTTCGTCATCACCGAACTCCACGTCCACCCGGGCCACCAGCAGCGCGGCATCGGCCGCACCCTGATCACCGCCATCACCGACGCCGTCGGCCACCCCCGGTCGATCCTCTCGGCGATCGACAAGGACAGCCCGGCCCGCACCCTGTACCGCTCGCTGGGCTACCGCGACCTGGCCCGCCAGGTCGTCTTCCCGAGCGCCCCGCAGCCGTACGCGGTCATGGGCGCGCCCCTGCCGCTGCTGCGCCGGGACTGAGGCGGGACCGAATCGATTTCCGCCAGCCCGCACCGCCCGGCTAACCTCGGGCCCACCACCCTTGCGAGCAGGAGTTCATCATGGCCCAGGTCCAGCGCATGTCCCGATTGATGATCAAGACACTGCGCGACGACCCGGCGGACGCCGAGACGCTCAGCCACAAGCTGCTGGTCCGCGCCGGGTACGTCCGCCGCAACGCGGCCGGCATCTGGTCCTGGCTGCCGCTCGGCAAGAAGGTCCTGGACAACATCTCAGGCGTCGTCCGCGAGGAGATGGACGCCATCGGCGCCCAGGAGGTCCTGCTCCCCGCCCTGCTGCCCAAGGAGCCCTACGAGGCGTCCGGCCGCTGGGAGGAGTACGGCGACCTGCTCTTCCGCCTCAAGGACCGCAAGGGCGGCGACTATCTCCTCGGCCCCACCCACGAGGAGATCTTCACCCAGACCGTCAAGGACCAGTGCACGTCCTACAAGGACCTGCCGGTGATGCTCTACCAGATCCAGACGAAGTACCGCGACGAGGCCCGCCCCCGCTCCGGCGTGCTCCGCGGCCGCGAGTTCCAGATGAAGGACTCGTACAGCTTCGACACCACCGACGAGGGCCTCGAGCACTCCTACGCCCTGCACCGGGCCGCGTACATCAAGATCTTCGAGCGCCTCGGCCTGGACCACCGCATCGTCTCCGCCGTCTCCGGCGCGATGGGCGGCTCGGCCTCCGAGGAGTTCCTGGCGCCCGCCGCCGCCGGTGAGGACACCTTCGCGGACTGCCCGAACTGTGACTACGCCGCCAACACCGAGGCCGTGACCTTCGCGCTGGCCCCGGTCGACGGCTCGGCGCACGGCGCGGTCGAGGAGCTGGACACCCCCGACACCCCGACCATCGAGACGCTCGCCGCGCACCTGGGCGTCCCCGCCTCCGCCACCCTGAAGAACCTGCTGGTCAAGGTGGACGGCGAGATCGTCGCCGTCGGCGTCCCCGGCCACCGCGAGGTCGACCTCGGCAAGCTCGGCGAGCACCTCGCGCCCGCCGTCGTCGAGCTCGTCACCGCCGAGGACTTCGTCGGCCGTGACGACCTCGTACGCGGCTACGTCGGCCCCCAGGGCCTGGAGAAGGTCCGCTACCTCGCCGACCCCCGCGTCGCCCCCGGCACCTCCTGGATCACCGGCGCCAACAAGGAGGGCAAGCACGCGAAGAACGTGGTCGCGGGCCGCGACTTCGAGGTCGACAGTTACGTCGACGTCGTCGTCGTCGAGGAGGGCGACCCCTGCCCCGCCTGCGGCACCGGCCTCACCCTGGACCGCGCCATCGAGATCGGCCACATCTTCCAGCTCGGCCGCAAGTACGCCGACACCTTCCAGCTCGACGTGCTCGGCCAGCAGGGCAAGCCCGTCCGCGTCACGATGGGCTCGTACGGCATCGGCGTCTCCCGCGCCGTGGCGGCCCTCACCGAGCAGACCGCCGACGACAAGGGCCTGTGCTGGCCCCGTGAGATCGCCCCGGCCGACGTCCACGTCGTCGCCGCGGGCAAGGCCCTCCAGACGGAGCTGGCCCTCGACGTCTCCGAGAAGCTCAACGCGGCCGGTCTGCGCGTCCTGGTCGACGACCGCCCCGGCGTCTCGCCCGGCGTGAAGTTCACCGACTCCGAGCTGATCGGCGTGCCCAAGATCCTCGTCGCGGGCCGCCGCTCCGCCGACGGTGTCCTGGAGCTCAAGGACCGCCGCACCGGCGAGCGCGAGGAACTGACCGTCGACGAGGCCATCGCCCGTCTGACGGCCGACCTGGCCTGACCAACCGCTGAGAAGGCCCCCGCGCAGGATCGCGCGGGGGCCTTCGTCGTACGGGAGGGACTACAGCCAGCCCGCGAACTCCAGGGTGACCTCGCCCATCTGCCGCCGCCCCTCGGCCAGTGCGCGGGTGCCCGACTCCACCGCCCGGAACAGCGTCCAGCCGTGCAGCCGCGCCTGCTCCACCTCCAGCGACTCCGCCAGCTTCTTGACCCGCCGCCGGGCCGTCACCGGGCCGCCGGGGGAGGCGATCAGATCCTCCACCCGGTCCCGCACCAGCCGCGCCAGGTCATAGGCGCGCTCGCCCACCAGCGGCTCGGGACCCACAGTCAGCCACGGCGCCCGCTCCCCGGACAGCACCTTGCTCTGCCGGAAGTTGCCGTGCAGCAGCAGGAGTTCGGGCGATCCCTCGACCAACTCCGCCCGTGCCGCGAGCGCGGCGTCCACCAGCGGGGCCAGCTCCGGGTCGGCCTCGGCGGCCGCCCGCATTCCGGCGCTCTGCCGCCCGGTCCGCTCGGACACCCCCTCGAAGGCGTGCCCGGCGGGCGGCTCCACCCACAGCCGGCGCAGCGTGCCCGCCGCCTCCAGCAGGGCCTTCGCCTCCGGCAGCGAGCGCAGCGACACCTCGTGGTGCAGCCGCTCCAGCAGCATCGCGCCGGACGCGTCGAGCTCCGGGGCGGGCAGCGGCTTCACCGCGCCCCAGCCGTTCCAGTGCTCCAGCGCCGCCCGTTCCAGCTCCGGCCCGGCGACCGGCGGGGCCAGCTTCAGCGCGGCCGGGGTCCCGTCGGCCCGCCGCACCAGAACCACCAGGGAGCTGCGCCCGCCGGGGGCGGCCACCCGCTCCACGGTGAGGTCGTCCCCGGCGGTGAGCGCCCGTTCGGTCAGCGCGGGGAGCCCGGCCAGCCAGTCGGCCGCCGTGCCGTCCCCGTACATCTCACCGAGCGCGCGCACCAGGCGCGGCGGCGGTTCGAAACCCATACGTCGTGTGTTCCCTTTCCGGTCCTTCGGATCAGCGCGTGCCGTCCGCGCCGGCGGCCTCCACCGGGCCCGTCGCGGCCGGATCCGCACCGGCGGCCCGCTCGGCGAGCCCCGGAAAGGCTACGTTGCCGCCCCGCCACCGGGCCGACCGCACCGCGGCCTCCCGCAGCGCGCCCGCGGCCTCCGCGCGGCGCGGGCCCTCGGTGGCCCGTACGAGATCGGCGTACGCGCCCGCGATCCGGTCCTCCAGCACCGCGGCCAGCCGCACGGCCGACGGGGAGTCCGCGACGGCGAACGGCAGAGCGTACGCGGCGTCCGAGGCCACCGGCCGCCCGCCCAGGTCCCGGGCCGTGCGCGCCAGCGCGTCCCGGCGGGCCCGGTGCCCGTCGTACGCGGCCCGGGCCTCGGCGCCCCGCTTCCCGTCGAGGCGGCCGCCCAGCACCCCGTAGCCGTACACCGCGGCGTGCTCGGCGGCCAGCGCCGCCTGGACGGCGGTCAGCTCGGGGGAGTCGGCGTCGGCGTCGTTATCGGAGGGCCGGACGGAACGGGTGCTCATGCGGCTCTCTCCTCGGCCAGTTCGGTCAGCAGGTAGGCGTGCGCGGCCGCGGCCGACGCCACCGAGGCCAGCAGCCGGGCCAGCTCCGGCCCGGCGTTCAGCAGGGCATCGGCGTACGCGTCGGCCCGGCGGCGCTCGGCGGCGGCCAGCTCCTTCAGCGCGGCCTTCGGCTCGGCGGACACCGGGCCGGGGTCGGCGGGAGGGGTCTTCCCGGGGCCGCTCTTCGGGGCGCTCTTCGGGCTGTCCTTCGCGCGCGTCGGCGCCAGCGCCTTCCCGTGCTCCTTCACGGCCGCCCGCAGGGGCGCCAGGCCCGCCGCCGTCGCCGGATGCGCCTCGGCCACCAGGTCGTACCGGGCGAGCAGGAGGGCGCCGTCGCGCACCGCCTTCTCGCGCAGGGTCCTCTCGGCCTTCGCTGCGGTGGCCCGCGCGCCGGAGTGCGCCGGCCTGCCGCTCCCTGTCGCCCCGTCGCCGCCCCCGCAGCCGGTCAGCACCGCACCCAGGGCGAGGGCTCCCGTCGCGGTGAGCGCCCCCCTGCGCGTCGTCCCCGTGCGCCGCACGTTTCTCCTTCGGGCCTGGACCGGTCCTGACCGGATCTGTCCTGATGTGATCACCGCAGGCGAGCGTACCCGCGGCCGAGCGGCAGGCGGACGGCAACACCCCTGGCGACCGGATACCCTTTGACCTGACGCACGACGATCCCCACAACAGCACACGCGGCCGAGGAGTCACCCGGATGAGCACCACCCAGAGCGAGAGGCTGCGCGGGTTGCTGGAACCGCTCGTCAGCGCGCAGCAGCTGGACCTCGAGGAGATCGAGGTGTCCCGGGCCGGCCGACGTGGAGTGCTGCGGGTCATCGTGGACTCCGAAGAGGGCGTGGAGCTGGACGCCTGCGCGGAGCTGAGCCGCGCGATCTCCGAGAAGCTGGACGAGACCGACGCGATGGGCGAGGGCGAGTACGTCCTCGAAGTCAGCTCCCCCGGCGCGGACCGCCCGCTGACCGAGCACCGCCACTACGTACGCGCCATCGGCCGGCTGGCCAGGTTCCACCTGGCCGGCGACGGATCCGGTGAACTGGTCGCCCGCATCCTCGCCGTCGACGAGGACGGGCTGGACCTCGAAGTGCCCGGCGTCAAGGGCCGCAAGCCCACCGCCCGCCGCCTCGCCTTCGACGAGATCGCCAAGGCGCGCGTGGAGATCGAATTCAACCGCAAGGACAAGAAGGAAGAGGAGGCGTAGCCGTGGACATCGATGTGAAGCTTTTGAAGGGCTTGGCGCAGGACAAGGAGATCCCCTTCGACGTGCTCGTCGGGGCGATCGAGTCGGCCCTCCTCATCGCGTACCACCGCACCGACGGCAGCCACCGCCGGGCGCGCGTGAAGCTCGACGAGAACGGCCACGTGACGGTGTGGGCCAAGGAGGACCCGGCCGACCTCGAAGAGGGCCAGGAGCCCAAGGAGTTCGACGACACCCCGTCCGGATTCGGCCGGATCGCCGCGACCACCGCCAAGCAGGTCATCCTGCAGCGGCTGCGCGACGCCGAGGACGACCGCACCTTCGGGGAGTACGCGGGCCACGAGGGCGATGTCGTCACGGGCGTCGTCCAGCAGGGCAAGGACCCCAAGAACGTCCTGGTCGACATCGGCAAGATGGAAGCCATGCTGCCGGTCCAGGAGCAGGTCCCGGGCGAGGAGTACACCCACGGTCTGCGCCTTCGTACGTATGTCGTACGGGTAGCCAAGGGCGTGCGCGGTCCGTCGGTGACGCTCTCGCGCACCCACCCCAACCTGGTGAAGAAGCTCTTCGCGCTGGAGGTCCCGGAGATCGCGGACGGCTCGGTGGTCATCGAGGCCATCGCCCGCGAGGCCGGTCACCGCACCAAGATCGCCGTGCGCTCCACCCGCGCCGGCCTGAACCCCAAGGGCGCCTGCATCGGCCCGATGGGCAGCCGGGTGCGCAATGTCATGGCCGAACTGCACGGTGAGAAGATCGACATCGTGGACTGGTCCGACGACCCGGCCGAGATGGTCGCCAACGCCCTCTCGCCCGCCCGGGTGAGCGAGGTCGAGGTCGTCGACCTCGGCGCCCGCTCCGCCCGCGTCACCGTGCCGGACTACCAGCTGTCGCTGGCGATCGGCAAGGAGGGCCAGAACGCCCGCCTCGCCGCCCGTCTCACCGGCTGGCGCATCGACATCCGCCCCGACACCGAGACGGACGAAGAGCGCGAGAACGCCGACCGCGAGCGGGCCGAGCGGGCCCGCGAGCGCTCGGAAAGGCGTTGACCCGGAGCGGGTCCAGGGAATAGATCTGGGTGGTACGCCGCTGAGATCACGACAACATCCGTTCGATTTTTGCCCCAAAGGGGTGAGGTCGGTACGGGGAGGTAGACTTAAACGTGTCTGGCCGGACGCAAGCCCGCGCTTGCCCCGAGCGAACCTGTGTGGGATGCCGGGAGCGAGCGGCCAAGAGCGAGCTGCTGCGCATCGTGGTGGACGAGGGCGCCTGCGCCCCTGATCCACGCGGTACGCTGCCCGGCCGGGGTGCTTACGTGCACCCTGTCTCTGTCTGTCTCGACCTGGCGGTTCGCCGCCGGGCGTTCCCCCGGGCCTTCAAGGCCAAGGGGCCGTTCGACACCGCGGCACTGACGCGGTTCGTCGAGCGGGTGACACCGCAAGAAAAGTGAACGGCACGGGTCCCCGTGCGGTCAGGTACCTCGCGAGTTGGAAGTAGGTCGAGATTGCGATGAGCACTCGATGAGTACGCGATGAGTACGCCCATGAAGTAGCGACGGTCCGGCGGTAACCCGGACCTAAAAGGAGCGAAGTGGCTAAGGTCCGGGTATACGAACTCGCCAAGGAGTTCGGCGTCGAGAGCAAGGTCGTCATGGCCAAGCTCCAAGAACTCGGTGAATTCGTCCGTTCGGCGTCCTCGACGATCGAGGCGCCGGTTGTACGTAAGTTGACCGACGCACTGCAGGGGCCCGGCGGCAACGCCGGCAAGTCCGCTGCCAAGCCTGGTGCGCCCCGCAAGGCGGCGCCCGTGAAGCCCGCAGCGCCCTCCCCGGCCGCTGCGGCACGTCCCGCTGCCCCGAAGCCCGGCGTACCGGCTGCCAAGCCGGCCGCTGCCGAGGCCCCGGAGACCAGCACCCCCGCGGCGCCTTCCGCGCCGTCGGCGGGCCCCCGTCCGGGCCCGAAGCCCGCGCCGAAGGCGGCCCCGGTGACCCCGGTCCCGGCCGCCGAGTTCTCGGCTCCGGCTCCGGCCCAGCCGGCTGCCCCGCAGCAGCCCCAGGCCCCGCGTCCCGCGGGTGCCACCCCGGGTCCCCGTCCCGCCCCCGCCCGTCCGGCTCCGGCCGGCGGACAGCGTGACGGTGGCCAGCGCGATGGTGGTCAGCGTGACGGCGGCCGTGGTGGCGAGCGTGGCGGCGACCGCCCCGCACGTCCCGCGGGTCAGGGCGCCCCGCGCCCCGGCGGCGCCCGTCCGGCCGGTCCCCGTCCGGGCAACAACCCCTTCACCTCCGGCGGTTCCACCGGCATGGCGCGCCCCGGCGCGCCCCGTCCGGGTGGTGCCCCGCGCCCCGGTGGCGGCTCGGAGCGCCCCGGCGCCCCGCGTCCCCAGGGCAGTGGCCCCGGCGGCGCCCCGCGTCCGCAGGGTGGTCAGGGTCAGGGCGGTGCCCGTCCCACTCCGGGCGGCATGCCCCGCCCGCAGGCTCCGCGTCCCGGCGGCGGTCCCGCCGGTAACCGTCCGAACCCGGGCATGATGCCGCAGCGTCCCGCTGCGGGCCCGCGTCCCGGTGGTGGCCCCGGCGGTGGCCGTGGTCCCGGCGGCGGTGGCGGCGGTCGTCCCGGCGGTGCCGGTGGCGGCGGCGGTCGTCCCGGTGGCGGCGGCGGCTTCGCCGGTCGTCCCGGTGGTGGCGGTGGCGGCTTCGCCGGCCGTCCGGCCGGTCCCGGTGGCGGCGGCGGTGCCGGTCGTCCCGGTGGCGGCGGCGGCTTCGGCGGTCGTCCCGGCTTCGGTGGCCGTCCCGGTGGTCCCGGTGGCCGCGGTGGCACACAGGGTGCGTTCGGCCGTCCCGGCGGTCCGGCGCGTCGTGGCCGCAAGTCGAAGCGGCAGAGGCGCCAGGAGTACGAGTCCATGCAGGCCCCGTCGGTCGGCGGCGTCATGCTGCCCCGCGGCAACGGGCAGGCTGTCCGGCTCTCCCGCGGTGCTTCCCTCACGGACTTCGCGGAGAAGATCAACGCGAACCCGGCGTCGCTCGTCGGCGTGATGATGAACCTCGGCGAGATGGTCACCGCGACGCAGTCCGTCCCCGACGAGACGCTTCGGCTGCTCGCGGACGAGATGAACTTCGTCCTGGAGATCGTCAGCCCCGAGGAGGAGGACCGCGAGCTGCTCGAGTCCTTCGACATCGAGTTCGGCGAGGACGAGGGCGGCGAAGAGGCCCTGGTCTCCCGTCCGCCGGTCGTGACCGTCATGGGTCACGTCGACCACGGTAAGACCCGACTGCTGGACGCGATCCGCAAGACGAACGTCGTCGCGGGCGAGGCCGGCGGCATCACGCAGCACATCGGTGCCTACCAGGTCGGCGCGGAGGTCAACGGCGAGGACCGCCGTATCACCTTCATCGACACCCCGGGTCACGAGGCGTTCACCGCCATGCGTGCCCGTGGTGCGAAGTCCACCGACATCGCGATCCTCGTGGTGGCGGCGAACGACGGTGTGATGCCCCAGACGATCGAGGCGCTGAACCACGCCAAGGCGGCCGAGGTGCCGATCGTGGTCGCGGTCAACAAGATCGACGTCGAGGGTGCCGACCCGACCAAGGTGCGCGGTCAGCTCACCGAGTTCGGTCTGGTGGCCGAGGAGTACGGCGGCGACACGATGTTCGTCGACATCTCCGCCAAGCAGGGCCTCAACATCGAGGCTCTTCTGGAGGCCGTCGTCCTCACCGCCGACGCCTCGCTCGACCTGCGGGCCAACCCGGAGCAGGACGCGCAGGGTATTGCGATCGAGTCCCACCTCGACCGCGGCCGCGGTGCCGTCTCGACCGTCCTGGTCCAGCGCGGAACGCTGCGCATCGGTGACACGGTGGTCGTCGGCGACGCGTACGGCCGAGTCCGGGCGATGCTCGACGACAACGGTCAGAACGTCCAGGAAGCGGGTCCGTCGACCCCCGTCCTGGTCCTGGGTCTCACCAACGTCCCGGGTGCCGGCGACAACCTCCTGGTGGTCGACGAGGACCGTACGGCCCGCCAGATCGCCGAGAAGCGTGCCGCTCGTGAGCGCAACGCCAACTTCGCCCGCAAGGGTGTCCGGTTCTCCCTGGAGAACCTGGACGAGGCGCTCAAGGCCGGTCTGGTCCAGGAGCTCAACCTCATCATCAAGGGCGACGCGTCCGGTTCGGTGGAGGCTCTCGAGTCCTCGCTGCTCCAGCTCGACGTCGGTGAAGAGGTCGACATCCGGATCCTGCACCGCGGTGTGGGTGCGGTCACCGAGTCGGACATCAACCTGGCGACCGGCTCCGACGCCATCGTGATCGGCTTCAACGTGCGCGCCGCAGGGCGTGCCGAGCAGATGGCCGAGCGCGAAGGCGTGGACGTCCGGTACTACTCGGTCATCTACCAGGCGATCGAAGAGATCGAAGCGGCCCTCAAGGGCATGCTCAAGCCGGAGTACGAAGAGGTCGAGCTCGGCACGGCGGAGATCCGCGAGATCTTCCGCTCGTCCAAGCTGGGCAACATCGCCGGTGTGCTGGTCCGCTCCGGCGAGGTCAAGCGCAACACCAAGGCGCGCCTGCTGCGCGATGGCAAGGTCATCGCGGAGAGCCTCAACATCTCCGGTCTGCGCCGCTTCAAGGACGACGTCACCGAGATCCGCGAAGGCTACGAGGGCGGTATCAACCTCGGAAACTTCAACGACATCAAGATCGACGACGTCATCGCGACGTACGAGATGCGCGAGAAGCCGCGAGGCTGATCCGCAAGGACGGGGGCGGGGTCCCGGGAGTTCGCTCCCGGCCCCCTTCCCCCTCCACCACGGTCGGGGCCGGTCGACGGGTCGTATTTCCGTCGATCGGCTCCGGCCGTTCCGGTACGGTTCTGATGTCCCCGGCAAGCTCTGGCGGGGCACGAACCCGAACCGGCGGGACATCCGGACACACATGTATGTGGGGACCCTGTCCTTCGATCTGCTCCTCGGCGACGTACGGTCGTTGAAGGAGAAGCGTTCCGTCGTCCGCCCGATCGTCGCCGAGCTCCAGCGCAAGTACGCGGTGAGCGTGGCCGAGACAGGCGGACAGAATCTCCACCGCAGGGCCGAGATCGGCCTTGCCGTGGTCTCCGGTGAGACCGGACACCTCACGGACGTGCTGGACCGCTGCGAGCGGCTGGTCGCGGGGCGTCCCGAGGTGGAGCTGCTGTCGGTGAGACGGCGGCTGCACAGTGACGAAGACTGACAGTCGAGCGAAATCAGAAGGAAGAGTGACGGACCGGTGACCGACAACGCGCGGGCCCGCAAGCTGGCCGATCGCATCCAGGTCGTGGTCGCGGAGACCCTGGACCGGCGAATCAAGGATCCGCGGCTGGGATTCGTGACGATCACGGACGCCCGGGTCACCGGCGACCTGCGGGAGGCCACGGTCTTCTACACGGTCTACGGCGACGACGAGGAGCGCGCGGCCTCCGCCGCGGCGCTGGAGAGCGCCAAGGGCGTCCTCCGTACCGAGGTCGGACGGCAGACCGGGGTCCGGTTCACGCCGAGCCTGGCCTTCGTCCCGGACGCCCTCCCGGACAACGCCCGCACCATCGAGGACCTCCTCGACAAGGCGCGGGCCAAGGACGCGGAGGTGCGCCAGGTGTCCACGGGCGCGCAGTACGCCGGCGACGCCGACCCGTACCGCAAGCCCGAGGACGAGGACGACGAGGCGGACACCACCGGCTCGACCGACAAGAACGAGGGCCCCGCCTCCGCATGACCGAGCAGACCACCACGCCGGACGGCCTTGTCATCGTCGACAAGCCGTCCGGCTTCACTTCGCACGACGTCGTCGCCAAGATGCGCGGCATCGCCCGCACCCGGCGCGTCGGCCACGCCGGCACCCTGGACCCGATGGCGACCGGAGTCCTCGTGCTCGGCGTCCAGCGGGCCACCAAGCTGCTCGGCCACCTCGCCCTGACCGAGAAGGAGTATCTCGGCACGATCCGGCTCGGCCAGGACACCGTCACCGACGACGCCGAGGGCGAGATCACCTCGTCCACGGACGCCTCCGGCGTGACGCGTGAAGGCATCGACGCGGGCGTGGCCGCCCTGACCGGCGCGATCATGCAGGTGCCCTCCAAGGTCAGCGCCATCAAGATCGACGGCAAGCGGTCCTACGCGCGGGTGCGCGGCGGCGAGGAGTTCGAGATCCCGGCCCGCCCGGTGACCGTCTCCTCCTTCCGCGTCTACGACGTCCGCGAGGCCGTCGCCGAGGACGGCACCCCCGTGGTGGACCTGGTCGTCTCCGTCGTCTGCTCCTCGGGGACGTACATCCGGGCCCTGGCCCGCGACCTCGGCGCCGGGCTCGGCGTCGGCGGCCATCTGACGGCGCTGCGCCGCACCCGGGTCGGCCCGTACGGACTGGATGCGGCCCGGACGCTCGACCAGCACCAGGAGAAGCTGACCGTGATGCCGGTCGCCGAGGCGGCCGCCTCCGCGTTCGCCCGCTGGGACGTGGACGAGAAGCGCGCCAAGCTGCTCCTCAACGGCGTACGGCTGGACATGCCCGCCCATCCGCGGGGGCCGGTCGCGGTCTTCGGGCCCGACGGCACGTTCCTCGTGCTCGTCGAGGAGGAGAAGGGCAAGGCCAAGAGCCTCGCCGTCTTCGCCTGAGCCGGTGCATGTCCGGCGGACGCGCCGACTGCTTGTTGTGGAGCGGGCACCACCCCCCAACCGGTGCCCGCTCCACGTTCCCCTCCCCGGCACCATTCCTGCTCCCCGGGGGACACGCCTATTCACCCCATTGGGCGGGCGCTCGGAGTGAATACCGGGGGCGCGGGGGGCGCTTTCCCCGTCCGCGCCCTCCGGGAGATCACCGGCGGCCTAACGTCGGACCATGGGCAGTGGGGACCGGTCGAAGCTGGTAAGAATCTGCGATCAGGCCGGCCGGCCGCGAGGGACGGGATTCGTCGCGGACGACCGCGGCACGGTCGTCACCGCCCACCAGGCCGTCGCCTCCCCGGGCCCGCTCCTCCTCCACGGCACCGACGGCCGCACCTGCTCCGTCGCCCCCGAGGACATCACCGCGCTGCCCGCCCTCGGCCTCGCCCTCCTGCGCACCGGCGGCCCCGACGCCCTCGACGCGGAACCCCTGCCCATCGCCGGACGCGACCGCGCCGAACCCGGCGGCTACGTGGACATCGCCGCCCACGGCCGCCGCGAGGCCCGGGTCCTCGGCACCACCCCCGCCACCTGCACCGCACCGGACGGCACCGCCCACCCGGTCCCCGCCGCCCTGGAGCTGGCCCTCGGCACCGACGGGCGCGACGCCCTGCGCTCCGGGGGCGCGGCCATCGGCGGGCCCGTCACCGACCCGGCCACCGGCGCGGTCGTCGGCATCCTCTGCACCGCCCTCACCGCCCCGCACGAGGCGGCCGGCCTCGCCCTGCCGATCGTCCGGGGCATGGACGACACGCTGGACGCCCTGCTGCGCCGCAACGCCACCGCCGCCCCCGCCTACGGACCCGACCTCAACCTCGCCGGGGCCCTCCAGCTCACCGCCACCTCCGTCGGCTCGGCGGACGGCCCGAAGGCCCGCACCGCGCCGGTCGAGCGCGACGACGTCCACGCCGAGCTCACCGCCTTCGCCGCCGGTACGGGCCTGGTCCTCGGCCTCGTCGGCGCACCCGGCACCGGCCGCACCACCGAGCTGGCCGCCCTCGCCGCCCGCCGCGCCGAAGGACGCGCGCCCGCCCCCACCCTCTGGCTGCGCGGCGCGGATCTGCTGGCCGACGACACCTCCGTCGCGGACGCCGCGAGCCGTACGCTCACCCGCTCCGCCCGGATCGTCACGGCGGCGGGGGCCCGCGGCGACATGAGCACGGCCACCCCGGAGCGGGTCGCCCGGCTCGCCGCCGACGCCGGGCATCCGCTCCTGGTGGTCCTCGACGGCCCCGAGGAGATGCCGCCGCTGCTGGCGCACCGGCTCGCCGACTGGACGGCCGGCACCGCCGTCTGGCTGCGCGAGCAGGGCGTCCGGCTCGTCGTCGCCTGTCGCCCCGAGCACTGGGAGACCGCGGGCGCCCTCTACCCGCCGCACGCCCTGCACCGCCCGCACCGCCCCGCCCGCAGGCTGCCGCCCGCCCTGCGGCTGGGCGACCTCACCCCCGAGCAGGCCGAGCGGGCCAAGGAGGCGTACGGCATCCCGGCCACCGCCCTCGCCCCCGGCCACGACCGGCACCCACTCACCCTGCGGCTCCTCGCCGAGGTCCGCGCGGCGCTGCCGCCCGGGGTGCCGGGCCGCCCCGACACCGAGGACGTCTTCGGCGCCCACCTCGACCTGCTGTGCGTGCGCGTCGCGGTCCGGATCGCGGCCGCCGCCGACGAACAGCCACGCGGTGCCGCCGTGCGCCGGCTCGCCGCCCGGGTCGCCGGCCAGGTCCACGAGGCGGCCCGCCGCTGTCTGGGCCCGGGCCAGGGCGAGCTGGACCGGGCGGCGTTCGAGGAGATCTTCCCCTGGCGCACCGGCTGGGCCTCCGCCGTGCTCACCGAGGGCCTCCTCGTCCCCGCCGGGGCGGGCTACCGCTTCGCCCACGAGGAGCTCGGCGACTGGGTGCAGGGCGCCCATCTCGACCTGGACGCAGCCCTGCGTTCCCTGGTGCACCGCTGGCACCGGGGGAGTACGGGCCCCGCCCCGCACCCGCACAGTGGCGGCGAGCCCCGCAGCCTGCCCGTGCCCCGGCACCGCATCGGCCCCGTGATCCAGGCGATGGTGCTCCTCGGCCGCCGCCAGGGCACGGCCGCGCTCGCCCACCGCATGGCCGACCTGATCGAGGCGCTGGACCGGCTCTGGACCGACGAGGGCCCGCGCGACGAGGACGCCGCCTGGTGGGCCGCCCATCTGCTGAACGGCAGCCTGCTGCGGGTCCCCGACGCCCGCCCGTATCTGGGCGTCCTGCGGGTCCTCGCCGGACGTATCACCCGCCGCTCCGCCGCCCCCGACGGACCCGGCGACCTCGGGGCGTACGGGGAGTTCGGGCCCTGGTTCTGGCGGCGGCTGCGGCTGCCCGAGGAGGACCGGATCGATCTGCTCCGCCGCCTCGTGCCCGCCGACGGGCTGCCCCGCACCGACGGCGACGAACGGTATCTGGACGCGGTCGCCCGCCGCCTCACCCTCGACCCGCCCGCCGTGCAGCCGCTGCTGTGCCGCTGGTTCACCGACGAACGCCCGCTGCTCGTGGGCCCCGACGCGCCGGACGTCCCGCTGCGCCCCACCGTCGCCGCCGCCGCGCAGGCCCTGCTCTACGCCCGCCGCGACCTCGCCCTCGACGATCTGACCGACGCGCTGATCGCCACCCCGCACCAGCGGGCCGGGGAACTGCTGCTGGCCCTCGCGGAGGACGAGCCCACCGCGCTCTGCCGGGCCGTCGAGCGCTGGGCCCGTGACGAGGACCGCCCGGCCCGCCGCTCCGCCGCCGCCCGGTACGCCGGACTCCTCCAGCAGCGGGTCACCGCCGAGGGCGACCGGGCCCTGCTGCGCTCCGCCGCCCTCGTACTGCTGGACCGGCCCGAGGACGCCGACCTGCACGCCGCGGCCCTCACCCTCCTCGTCCGCGACCCCGGGGCCAGGAAGCGCCACCTCCCGGCGGCCCTGCGCGCGTTCGCCGCCGGAGACCCCCGGCTCTCCGTCGAGCTGCTCGCCGAGGTGTTCCCGGCCCACCCGGAGCCGGTCCTCGCCGCCCTCCGCGCCCGCCTGGCCCGCCCCGGCGACGGCGGGGGAGCGGTGCTGCGGGCGCTGGCCGGCCTCGACACGCCCGCGCTCGCGCTGCACGTCGCCGGACTCGTACGGGAGTACATCGACGCCCACCCCCAGGACGGCACGCACGCCGCCGAGTACGTCGACCTCCGCCTGGAGCACGGCCCCGCCGCCCGGGCGCTCCTGCTGCCCCTGGTCACCGGGCTGCTGCGGGACCGCCCCGCACCGCCGCCCGTGCGGGCCGCGCTCGCCCGGGTCCTCGCCGGGGCCGGGAGCCCCGCGTCCCGGCCGCTGCGGGCCGAGCTGCTGGAGGTGCTGCTGGAGTTCGAGCAGGTCACCGGCCGGGACCCGGACGTGCTGGAGGCCCTGCTCCGGGCCGCAGCCGAGGGCTCGGAGCGCCGCCCGGAGATCCGTACGCGCGCCCTTGTCCACCGCACCGGGATGCTGCTCGTCCGCACCCCCGAGGGCGCCGCCCGCTTCGACCGCGGCCTGGTCGAACTCGCCCGTGACGTACCCGGATTCGCCGCCCTCGTCACCCGCTGGCTGGCCGACGCCCCGCAGGAGTGGGCGGCGGTCGTGGGCCCGAGCGCCCGGCGCACCGTCGAGGCGTTGGAGACATCACGTCCTCCGATGCCGATGCCGATGCAGGCGGCGGGACGTGAGCATGGCAGTCTTAGACCTGCGTAATCGACATACACACGTACACAGGTTCGGGCGAGGAGCGGTCACAGTGCAGCGCTGGCGTGGCTTGGAGGACATCCCCCAGGACTGGGGACGCAGCGTCGTCACCATCGGCTCCTACGACGGCGTGCACCGCGGACACCAGCTGATCATCGGCCGGGCCGTCGAGCGCGCCCGTGAGCTGGGCGTTCCGTCCGTCGTCGTCACCTTCGACCCGCACCCCAGCGAGGTCGTCCGCCCCGGCAGCCACCCGCCGCTGCTCGCCCCGCACCACCGCCGCGCGGAGCTGATGGCGGGGCTGGGCGTGGACGCCCTGCTGATCCTGCCGTTCACCACCGAGTTCTCGAAGCTGTCGCCCGCCGACTTCATCGCGAAGGTCCTCGTCGACCGGCTGCACGCCAAGGCCGTCATCGAGGGCCCCAACTTCCGCTTCGGCCACCGGGCCGCGGGGAACGTCGCGCTCCTGACCGAGCTGGGCGCCACCTACGACTACACCGTCGAGGTCATCGACCTGTACGTCACCGGCGAGGCGGGCGGCGGACAGCCGTTCTCCTCCACCCTCACCCGCCGGCTGATCGCCGAGGGCGACGTCGCCGGCGCCGCCGAGATCCTCGGCCGCCCGCACCGGGTCGAGGGCATCGTGGTGCGCGGCGCGCAGCGCGGCCGTGAGCTGGGCTTCCCGACGGCCAACGTGGAGACCCTGCCGCACACCGCGATCCCCGCCGACGGCGTCTACGCCGGCTGGCTGGAGGTGGACGGCGAGTCGATGCCCGCCGCGATCTCGGTCGGCACGAACCCGCAGTTCGACGGCACCGAGCGGACGGTCGAGGCGTACGCCATCGACCGGGTCGACCTGGACCTGTACGGGCTGCACGTGGCCGTCGAGTTCCTCGCGTACGTCCGCGGCATGCTGAAGTTCGACTCGATCGACGACCTCCTGGTCGCCATGGCCGCTGATGTGAAGCGCTCCAGCGAGCTGATCGCCGCGTACGACCGCGCCCACTGACGTACCGCCCCACTGACGTACCGCCCCACTGACGTACCTCCCGGCCGTGCGCCCCGCCCCGGGACGGCGGATGCTGACAGGGTGCGCGACATCCTGCCCGCCCTCCGTGCCCGGTGCGCCGACGGCATTCCCCTCGCCCTGGCGACCGTCGTCGCCGTGCACGGCAGCGCGCCCCGCGACCCCGGCGCGGTCATGGCCGTCGACGCGGCGGGAACGGTCCTCGGCAGCGTCTCCGGCGGCTGTGTCGAGAGCGATGTGTACGAGGTGGCCCGTGAGGTGCTTGCCGGGGCGGGGCCGCGCGTGGTGTCGTACGGGATCAGCGACGACGAGGCGTTCGGCGTCGGGCTGACCTGCGGCGGCACCATCGAGATCCTGGTGCGCGCGTACGTTTCGGAAGGTGAGCTGACGGATCTCGCGGCTCTGCTGGATCTGATCGCCGCCGACCGGCCGGTCGCCGAGGCCACGGTCCTGTCCGGCGACGCGGAGACCGGGGCCCGCCTGACCGTCCGGCCCGCCGACACCGGGCCCACCACCGGCACCCTGGGGAACGAGGGGCTCGACGCGGCCGTCACCGACGACGCCCGAGGCCTGCTGGCCCAGGGGCTCACCGGCATCCAGTGGTACGGGGCGCACGGCCAGCGCCGGATGCAGGAGGTCGCCGTCTTCGTGCGGACGTACGCCCCGCCGCCCCGCATGCTCGTCTTCGGCGCGATCGACCACGCGGCGGCCACCGCCCGCATCGGCTCCTTCCTCGGCTACCGGGTCACCGTCTGCGACGCCCGCCCCGCCTTCGCCACCGGGGAACGCTTCCCCACGGCGGACGAGGTCGTCCGGGCCTGGCCGCACACCTACCTGGAGTCCACCGAGGTCGACGCCCGCACCGCGATCTGCGTGCTCACCCACGACCCCAGGTTCGACGTGCCCCTGCTCGTCGCGGCCCTGCGCACGCCCGCCGCGTACATCGGGGTGATGGGCAGCCGCCGCACCCACCGCGACCGGCTGGCCCGGCTGCGGGAGGCCGGGGTGGACGAGGCACACCTCGCGCGCCTCGCCTCACCGGTCGGCCTCGATCTCGGAGCCCGTACGCCGGAGGAGACGGCGGTCTCCATCGCCGCCGAGATCATCCAGCACCGCTGGGGCGGCACGGGCCGCCCGCTCGGCGACCTGACGGGCGCGATCCACCGGGACCGATGAGTTCCGGGCCGTCCGCAGGTCACCACCCCGGAAGCACCCGCAGAACCCCGGAAGCACCCGGGGACCCACGCGTTCGTAGCCGGAGGAACCCCATGGCCAAGCTCATCTACTCGATGATCACCTCGCTCGACGGCTACGCCGAGGCGGCGGAGGGCGGTCTCGGCACCGGGGCCGAGGACCCGGAGGTGCACACCTTCGTCAACGACCTCTTCCGCCCCGTCGGCACGTATCTCTACGGCCGGCGGATGTACGAGACGATGGTCTACTGGGAGACCGCGCACACCGAGCCCGACCAGCCGCCGCACATCCTGCAGTACGCCCGCGACTGGAAGGCCGCGGAGAAGGTCGTGTACTCCACGACGCTGGACTCGGTGTCCAGCGCGAGGACCAGGATCGAGCGGACCTTCGATCCGGACGCGGTGCGCAGGCTCAAGGCCGAAGCCGATCACGACCTCACCGTCGACGGCCCGAACCTCGCGGCCCAGGCGATCAGGGCCGGTCTGGTGGACGAATACCACCTGTTCATCACCACGAGCGTGGTCGGCGGCGGCAAGCGGTTCTTCCCCGACGGGGTGCGCCTCGACCTCGAACTGGTCGAGGAGCGTGCCTTCGACAGCGGACTGATCTACGCGCGCTACCGGGCCCCCGAAGACCGCTGAGCCCGGCCGGCACGGCCTTTAGGGTGTCCGGCATGACGCTGCAACTTGTTCAGGTGAACTTCAAGGCCCGGGACGACTCGGCGCTCGGCGACTTCTGGGCGGAGGCGCTCGGCTGGGCTGCCGCCACCGAAGGGCCCGGAGTCACCAACCTGGAACCCGTGGGCTTCGCCTGGCCGGACCCGACCGCCGTCTGCGTCGACCTCGTCCGCGTCCCGGACCCGGAGACGGTGAGGTACCGCGTGCACATCGAGCTCGCCACCACCTCCGAGGCCCAGCGGGCGGAGCTGGTCGCCCGTCTGGAGGAGCTCGGGGCGACGACCGCCGACGCGGGCCGGGGCGACGTGCCGTGGACGGTGATGGCCGACCCGGAAGGCAACGCGTTCAGCGTCCTGGAGCCCCGGGAGCTCCACCGGGACACCGGGCCGATAGCCGCCGTGGTCGTCGCCTGCGCCGACCCGCGGGCCATGGTCCGGTTCTGGGGCGAGGCGATCGACTGGACCGTCCACGAACTGACCGACGACCGCGCCCTGCTGCGCTCCGTCAAGGGCGTCGGGCCGTACCTGGAGTTCCGCCGCACGCCGGACGACGAGGTCGTGTGGACCCGCGTCCATCTCGATGTGATGTCCGACCCGGTCGAGGATCAGGCGAAGGAGATCGCCCGGCTCGAAGGTCTCGGCGCGACACGGGCCGACGTGGGCCAGGGCGATGTCTCCTGGGTCGTCCTGGCCGACCCGGAGGGCAACGAGTTCTGCGTTCTCGGCCGGGGCTGACGCGGAACCCCGTCCGCTCCCTCGTGACCCTTGTGTCTCTCGTGCCTCTCGTGCCGGAGCGGGCGAGCCGTCGGGCGGGGGCACCACCGCCCGACGGCATCCGTGTCGAAGACCCTGTGCGGGACGACCCTCGGACGCGGGAAGCCCCTTAGGCCTTCTCACCGCAGGCCGCCGCCCAGTGGCACGCCACCTGGGTGTCCCCGCTCCCGTTCAGCACCGGCAGATCCACCGTGCGGCACGCCTCCGCCACCCCCGCCCGCTCCGCCTCGCCCGAGGCCAGCACCTGGCAGCGGACGTGGAACCGGCAGCCGGAGGGCACCTTCGAGGGGTCCGGCGGCTCCCCGGCCAGCACGACCGGTTCGCCCTCCGCCTCCGGGAGCACGGACAACAGGGCCCGGGTGTACGGGTGCTGGGGGGCCGTGAGCAACTGCTCGACCGGGCCCGTCTCGACGATCCGGCCCAGATACATCACCGCCACCCGGTCCGCGATGTTCCAGGCGAGCCCCAGATCATGGGTGACGACCAGCGCCGAGAGCCCCAGCTCGTCCCTCAGGCGCAGGAGCAGGGCCAGGATCTCGCCCCGTACCGACGCGTCCAGCGAGGCCACCGGCTCGTCGGCCACGATCAGCTCCGGATCCAGCACCAACGCCCCGGCGATCACGACCCGCTGGCGCTGACCGCCCGACAGCTCGTGCGGGAAGCGCAGGAAGAACCGCTCGGGCGGCCGCAGTCCGGCCCGGGACAGGGCCCCGGAGACGGCCGCCCGCTCGTCCCCGGCGTACCCGTGGATGCGCAGCCCCTCGGCCACCGCGTCGTACACCGTGTGCCGGGGGTTGAGCGAGCCGCTCGGGTCCTGGAGGACCAACTGCACGCGTTTCCGGTACGCCTTGAGCGCCCGGCCCGAGTAGTCGAGCGGGGCGCCGCCGAACGTGACCCGTCCCGAGGTGGGCGGGACCAGGCCGAGCAGCGACCGGGCGAGCGTCGTCTTGCCGCAGCCGGACTCACCCACCAGGGCGACGATCTCGCCGGGCCGGATGTCGAGGTCGACGCCGTCCACGGCGCGGGCGGTGGCGGCTCCGCGCCGGCCGGGGAAGGCGACCTTCAGCTCCTCGGCACTGAGGAGGGGAGCGGTGCCGAGGGAAGCGGTGCCGACAGGAGGGACGGTGCCGACGGGAGGGGTGGTGCTCATGTCGTGCTCCTCTTGTCGTCGGCTCCGGGCCCTGTGCGGCCCGCGTCCACCAGGACGCAGGCAGCCCGGCGCTCGCCCCCGGCCTCCCGCAGCTCCTGGTCCTCGGTGGCGCAGGAGTCCAGGGCGACCGGGCAGCGCGGATGGAACGTACAGCCGCCCGGCAGCGCCGCCGGGTCCGGCGGATCGCCCGGCAGGCCGCGCGGGGCGTGCCGGGAGGAGAGGTCCCCGATCTTCGGGAAGGCGGCGGAGAGCGCCTTGCCGTACGGGTGGCGGGCGTCCGTGTACACCTGCCGGGCGGGGCCCTCCTCGACGACCCGGCCCGCGTACATCACCGAGAGTCGGTCGCAGGTGTCGGCGAGCACCGCGAGGTCATGGCTGATCATGATCAGCCCGACGTCCTGGTCGGCCACCAGCTGTTCGATCAGGCGCAGGATCTGGGCCTGGATCATCACGTCGAGGGCCGTCGTCGGCTCGTCCGCGACGATCAGACGCGGATCGCAGGCCAGCGCCATGGCGATCATCACGCGCTGGCGCTGCCCGCCGGACAGCTCGTGCGGATAGGCCTGGGCGCGGGCGGCGGGCAGCCCCACCTGCTCCAGCAGCTCACCGGCCCGCTTGCGGGCGGCGGCTGGCGTGGCCCTGCTGTGCAGCAGGATCGGCTCGGCGATCTGGTCCCCGACCCGGTGCACGGCGTTCAGCGAGTGCATCGCGCCCTGGAAGACGATCGACGCCCCGGCCCAGCGGACCGCCCGCAGCCGCCCCCACTTCATGGTCAGGATGTCCTCGCCGTCGAGGAGGATCTCGCCGGACAGCGTGGCCGTCGTGGGCAGCAGCCGCAGCAGCGCGAGGGCGAGCGTCGACTTGCCGCAGCCGGACTCCCCGGCGATGCCGAGCTTCTGCCCGGCCTCCACCCGCAGATCGACGCCCCGTACGGCGGGGACGGCGTCGCTCCCGCTGCCGTAGGTGACGGTCAGATTCCGCACCTCCAGGAGCGGCGGGTCGCCGACCGGCTTCGTCGCGCCGGGCGAGCCGGACGGGTCCGGGTTCGGCGTGGTGGTCGTGGTCGTCGCGGTCAACGGGACACCCCCAGCTTGGGGTTGAGCACGGACTCGATGGCGCGGCCGCACAGCGTGAAGGCGAGGGCGACGACGGCGATGGCGAGTCCGGGCGGAGCGAGGTACCACCAATTGCCGGAGCTGACCGCGCCGGCCTCGCGGGCGTCCTGGAGCAGACCGCCCCAGGAGACGACCGTGGGATCGCTGAGCCCGAGGAAGGCGAGGGTCGCCTCGGTGAGGATGGCGGTGGAGATCACGAGCGTGGTCTGGGCCAGCACCAGCGGCATCACATTGGGCAGCACATGACGCGACATGATGTGGCGGTGCCCGCCGCCGAGCGCCCGGGAGCGTTCGATGTACGGGCGGGACTCGACGGACAGCGTCTGGGCCCGGACCAGCCGGGCGGTCGTCGGCCAGGTCGTCACGCCGATCGCCAGGATCGTCGTCCAGACCGACCGGGACAGGACCGTGGCCAGCGCGATGGCGAGCACCAGGGTCGGCATTACCAGGAACCAGTCGGTGACCCGCATGATGACGGTGGCGTACCAGCCCTTGAAGTGGCCCGCGGTGATCCCGATGAGGGTACCGATGGCCACGGAGAGGAAGGCGGCCAGCAGGCCCACCGTCAGGGAGACCCGGGTGCCCCAGAGCATCAGGGCCAGCAGGCTGCGGCCGAACTGGTCGGTGCCGAGGGGGAATTCACCGCTCGGCGCCTCCATCGGACCGCCCGGGGCGTTGGTCACGCTCTGCGAGTCGGCCCCCACCAGCAGGGGGGCGGTCAGCGCGAGCAGGGCGATCACCGCCAGCACGGCGAGGCCGACGAGCCCGGCCCGGTGCGTGCGGTACTGCCGCCAGAAGCGGCTCACGGCCTGCCGCCGCCGGGCCCGGGTCAGGGCGCGTGGGCTCGGTCCCCGTACGTCCTTGGGGGTCCCGGAGGGCTTGTCCATCGACGTCGTCATCGGCCCACCCGGGGATCGAGCAGCGGATAGATCACATCGGCCAGCGTGTTCATCAGGATCACCGCGGCGGCGAACACGAAGAACAACGCCTGCACCAACGGCAGGTCGGGCACGCTCAGCGCCTGGTAGAACAGCCCGCCGAGCCCCGGCCAGGAGAACACCGTCTCCACCAGGATCGCCCCGGCCACCGTCGTACCGAGGTTCACGAAGAGCAGGGTCACCGTCGGCAGCATCGCGTTCGGCACGGCGTGCTTGCGGCGGACGAGGTCGTCGCGCAGCCCCTTGGCGCGGGCGGTCGTCAGATAGTCGCTGCCCATCTCGTCCAGCAGCGAGGAGCGCATCACCAGCAGGGTGCGCGCGTACTCCACGGCGACGAGGGTGATGACGGGCAGCACCATGTGGTGGGCGATGTCCAGCACCCGGTCGAAGCCCTCGGTGTTGCCGGACTCCATGCCGCCGGTCGGGAAGAGCCCGGGGATCGGGCCGATGCCCACCGACAGGGTGATGATGAGGAGCAGCCCGAGCCAGAACGAGGGCACCGAGTACAGCGTCAGCGCGAACGCCGTGTTGGTCCGGTCCCCGGCGCTGCCGTTGCGCCACGCGGAGCGGGCGCCCAGCCAGATGCCGAGCAGCGTGTAGATCACGAAGGCGGTGCCGGTCAGCAGCAGGGTGGCGGGCAGCGCCTCGGCGATCTTGTCGACGACCGGGGCGCGGAACTGGTACGACGTACCGAAGTCGCCGGTCAGCGCCTTGCCGCAGTACTGGGTGAACTGCTGCCACAGCGGCAGGTCGAGCCCGAACTCGCGGCGCATCGCCGCGATCTGTTCGGCCGACACCTGGCGGCCGCCGGTCATCTGCTTGACCGGGTCGCCGGGGATCAGCCGGAAGAGGAAGAAGCTGGTGACGAGGACGGCGAAGAGGGAGACGGCCGCACCGGCGATCTTGCCCGCCGCGTAGCGGGCGTAGGCGGCCGTACTGCGGGAGCGCGGGGAGCGGGCCGACGGCCCGGCCGGAGCCGGGCCGCCGGATTCTGTGCTCTCCACGCCTGCCGCGCCTTGTCGCAGCGCGGGAGTGCTTTCTGAGCTCATGGACTATTCACGGTCTTCCGCGGTGGAGCGGCGACGCATGGCGAACAGGAGTCCGCCACCGGCGAGGACGACGACGGCGATCCCGACCCCGATCAGCACCCCGGTGGAGGAGCCACCGGAGTCGGAGGAACCGGACGAGGAGGCCCCGGCGGCCGGGACCGCCGACCACCAGCTCCAGTAGCCGTCCTGGCCGTAGATGTTGCCCGCGGCCGACGGCATGGTGGTGATGGACTCGATGTGGTCGGTGCGGTAGGCCTCGACGGCATTCGGGTACGCCATGACGTTCATGTACCCGGTGTCGTACAGCCGCGACTCCAGTTGCTTGACCAGATCCGCCCGCTTGGCGGGGTCGTACTCCGCCAGTTGCTTCTTGTAGAGCTCGTCGTACTGCTTGTCGCAGATGAAGTTGTCGGTCGTGGCCGACTCCTTCGCCTTGGACGGCAGGGCGGCGCAGGTGTGGATGGAGAGGACGAAGTCGGGGTCGGGGTTGACGGACCAGCCGTCGAAGGCGAGGTCGTACTCACCCGCGAACCAGGGGTCGGAGACGTTGTCGAGGCAGTCGACCTTCAGTCCGATGCCCTGCGCGCCCCACCACTCCTGGAGGTACTTGCCGATCGCCTTGTCGTTGGGGTCGGTGGCGTGGCAGAGGATACGGAAGTCGAGCGGCTTGCCGTCCTTGCCGACGCGCTTGCCCTGGCCGTTCTTCTTGTACCCGGCCTCGTCCAGCAGGGCCCCGGCGGCCTTCGGGTCGTAGGAGAGCTTCTGGTCCGCCGACGGCTTCCAGAAGTAGTCGCCGAAGCGCGGTGGGATGTAGCCCTCGCCCTCCACGGCGTGCCCCTGGAAGACCTTGTCGATGATGGTCTTGCGGTCGACCGTCTTGAACAGCGCGTGCCGCACCTTCTGGTCCCGCAGCGCCGGGTGGCCGTCGCCGAACTCCTGTCCGTCCTTGGTACGGGCTCCGGGGTTGACGGCGAGCGCGAAGAAGCGGCGGCCCGGGGCGTCGTTGACCTTGATGTCCGGGGCGCTCCGCAGCGAGGCGGACTGGGCCGGGGTCAGGCTGGGACTGCCCGCGACGAAGGAGACCTCACCCTTGCGCAGGGCGGCCACGGCCGCGTCCTGGTCCTTGTAGTAGCGGAAGACCAGCTCGTCGAACTTGGGCGACCCGCGCCAGAAGTCCTTGTTGGCCTTGAGCTTCACATAGCTGTCGACCTTGTAGTCCGTCAGGATGAACGGACCGTTCCCCACGATGGGGAACTCCTTGTCGTTGTTGAACTTCGAGAAGTCGTCGACCTTGTCCCAGAGGTGCTTCGGGACGATCGGCACATCGAGCGCGGCCATCGTGGCCTGCGGCTCCTTGAGCTTGATGACCAGCTTGTCCTTGCTGGGCGCGGTCACCGTCTCGAAGTTGCCGACGAAGCTGCCGTTGGAGGTCGCGGCGCCCTCGTCGGTCATCATCGTGTTGAACGTCCAGGCCGCGTCCTCGGCGGTGGCCTGCTGCCCGTCGGACCACTTCGAGTCCGACCGGATCGTGTACGTCCATGTCAGCTTGTCGGCGGAGGGCTCCCACGCGGTGGCGAGGCCCGGGATCGCCTTGTTGTCCTTGGCGTCGTAGTTGGTGAGGTAGTCGTACATCAGCCGGTGGATGCTCGTGCTGACCAGCCGCTGCGCGAGGAACGGGCTGAGCGAGTCGACGCTCTGCGCGACGGCGACCGTGAGCGTCGTCTTCCCGTCGTCGGCGCGGGCCTCGGAGGGCGCGGGCGCGAGCAGGTTGCCGGGCACGACGGACCCGGCGGTGAGCGCCAGGGCGGCGGCGCCGGAGGCCAGCAGGAGGCGCAGACGTCGGCGTGGCCGGGAGGAGCGGGTGGGGACTCTTGTGACCATGGACGGGGACCTCACGTCATCACTCGCTGGGAGAAGGCGGGTAGATCTCTGGTTCGCCAGTTGGTGAAGCGAAGGTTTATCAGCGGTGGTCGAGGCTCGTCAACGGTGTGTCAAACCGTGTGTGGGCTGCGGGAATACGGAAGGGCTCGCACCGCCTGAACGGTGCGAGCCCTCATTGGTCTAAACCTCTTATGTCCTACTGCTGAGGTGCCGGCGGCGGCTGCGGAGGCGTCTGCTGCCAGCCGGCCGGAGGCACCGGCCCGTGCAGATCGGGCTGGCCTGCCGGGTTGCCCTGCCCGCCCTGCTGTTCCGGCTGCCCCTGCTGCGGCGCACCGCCCCCGGGCGCACCCGGCCCGGCCTGCGGCGGCGGAGCCTGCTGCCACCCGTTCTGCGGTCCGCCCGGGGCCGCCTGCGGGGGGTAGGGGGCCTGCGGAGCACCCGGCTGACCGGCCGCCTGATATCCCCCGTACGGCGGCTGTCCGCCGTAGGGCTGCTGTCCCCCGTGGGGCTGCTGGGCGTACGACTGCGGCTGGCCGGGGTGCTGCTGCGGCGGATAGGGCTGGCCGGGGCCGGGCTGCTGGGGTGCGTACGGCTGCTGACCGGGCATCGGCTGTCCGGGGATCTGCTGACCGGGAGCCTGCTGTCCTGCTCCGGGCTGACCGGGGCCGCCGGGCTGTCCCTGCGCCGGCTGTCCCGGCATCGGCTGGCCCGGCGCCTGCTGGCCCGGTCCCGGGTATCCCTGCTGACCGGGCATCGGCGGGGCGTACTGCGGAGGCGGGTTCTGGCCGTCCGCCGTCCACAGCCCCTGCTGCTGCTGGGCCCGCGCGAAGTCCTCGGCCACCAGCGCCGAGAGGTGGAAGTACGCCTCACGGGTCTTGGGCCGCATCATGTCGAGGTCGACCTCGGCGCCCGCCGCCAGGTGCTCGTCGAACGGCACGACGACGACGCCGCGGCACCGCGTCTCGAAGTGCTGGACGATGTCGTCCACCTTGATCATCTTGCCGGTCTCGCGGACGCCGGAGATGACGGTGAGCGAACGCTGCACCAGGTCCGCGTACCCGTGCGCCGAGAGCCAGTCCAGCGTCGTGGAGGCGCTGGACGCGCCGTCGACCGAGGGCGTCGAGATGATGATCAGCTGGTCGGCGAGGTCTAGGACCCCGCGCATCGCGCTGTAGAGCAGCCCGGTGCCCGAGTCGGTGAGGATGATCGGGTACTGCTTCCCGAGCACCTCGATCGCGCGCCGGTAGTCCTCGTCGTTGAACGTCGTGGAGACCGCCGGGTCCACGTCGTTGGCGATGATCTCCAGACCGGAGGACGCCTGCGAGGTGAACCGCCGGATGTCCATGTACGAGTTGAGGTACGGGATCGCCTGGACCAGGTCGCGGATGGTCGCCCCGGTCTCGCGGCGCACCCGCCGGCCCAGCGTGCCCGCGTCCGGGTTGGCGTCGATGGCGAGGATCTTGTCCTGCCGCTCGGTGGCCAGCGTCGAACCCAGCGCGGTCGTCGTGGTGGTCTTGCCGACACCGCCCTTGAGGCTGATGACGGCGATCCGGTAGCAGGAGAGCACCGGGGTGCGGATCAGCTCCAGCTTGCGCAGCCGCTCGGCCTCCTCCTTCTTGCCGCCCAGCTTGAACCGGGAGGCGGCGGAGGGGTTACGGCTGCTCTTGGCCTTCTGCTTGCCCCGCACGAGCCGGTCGGAGGAGAGCTCGACGGCCGCGGTGTACCCGAGCGGGGCACCGGGCACCGACCGCTCGCGCTGGTCGTGCGCGACCGGGGTGGGCCAGGCTCCGCCCGTACGCGGGTCGACAGCATGCTGCGGGGGTTGCTGGTGCGGTGGCTGGGCCTGGGGCTGGGCCTGGGGCTGCTGCTGCCCGTACGCCTCCGGCTGCTGCGGGGCGACGGGGGCGGGGAGGTTCGGGGTGCCCTGGGCCGGGAAGGGCGCGTTGGGCTGGGGCGCGTTGGGGGCCTGCCCCGGCTGGTGGGGGACCTGCCCCGGCTGCCCCGGCTGCCCCGGCCGGCCGGTCTGCGGGAAGCCGTAGCCGCCCTGCGGCGGGAAGCCGTAACCGCCCGCGCCCTGGGGGGCCTGGGGGTGGGCCTGCGGCGGCAGCGGTGCGCCGGGGCCGGGCTGCTGACCGGGCTGACCGGGGTACGGCTGCTGCTGGTGCGGCGGCTGGGGGGCCTGGGGCGGCTGAGGTGCCTGAGGCGCTTGGGCCGCCTGCGGGAAGCCGTAGCCGCCGGGCGCCTCGTCGGCCGGGGCGGAGCCGGGCCACTGCGCCGCGGGCTGCGGCGCGGAAGGCGCCGGGGCGGCCGGCTGGAAGGCGGGCGGCAGCGGCGGCAGCGCGCCACCCTGTGCGGGCGGCGACCACGGCACCGGTGCGGCGGCGGCCTGCGGGGCGTCGGCGGTGGGCGGCGGCGCGTCCTGGGGCGTGGCGCCCTGGGGACCCGCGTCCGCGACGGCGTCGACGGCGGGTACGTCAACGGGGCCCGGGGCCTCGGCGGTGCTCGCCCCGTCGTCCGCGGAGTCCGTGTCGCTGGGCGAGGGAAGAGCGGCAGGCGACTCGGAGGGCGTACCGGATGTACCGGACGCACCGGACGGGGACGCGTCCTCGGAGTCCGTCCCGGAGACGGAGGCATCGGCCTTCTCGTCGTCCTTGTCCTTCACCGCGGCATCGGATGCGCCTTCCGCGGCAGCCCCGGATTCGGATCCGGATCCGGAAGCGGCCCCGGATCCCTCTGCGGCTTCCGCCTCGCGCTCCGCGATCTCCCGCTTGAGCGCGGCGGGCGAGAACCGCATCGTCGCGCCGCTCTCCACATCGCCGCCGCCGAACGGACCGGCGTCCCCGGTCTCGGCGACAGGAGCGGCCGGAGCGGCCGGAGCGTCCGGGGTCTGCGCGGCCGAAGTCTGCGCGTGCGGCGTCTGCGCGTGCGGCGTCTCCGGCCCGGCGGGGGAGGCCGGAGCCTCCGGAGCCGCGGGGGCGGCGGGCTCGGCCGGTGCCGGCGCCCAGTTGGGGTCGAAGCCGCCGGGCGCCGCCGACAGGTCCGGCGCGGAGACGGGCGCCCCGACCGGCGGCGGAGGGGGCGCGAGGTGCGAGCCCGCTCCCCCCGACGAGTCCCCCGCCGCGTTCTGCGTGTACCAGGCGGGAGGGGTGTAGTCGATGGTGAACTCACCCGTCATCTCGGCGGGATCCGCGTCGGACGACTCGTCGACGGGCAGGTCCCATCCGCCGCGGATCTCGTCCCGATCGCCGTTCACTTTGCCTCCTGGTGTGGTCGAGCACCCTTGTGCCGTGGTGGGTGGGGGCGACCGTTCCCGATGTCCGGTCCGCCCGGCTCTCCCCCTTGCGACGCGCATCACCTGCTCGCAGGTTCCTGTGCCGCGCCCCACCCACCCTAATCGCCATCCGGGGAACTCAGGCAGGGCGTTCGGCATCGCTCAACCTGTCCGTTACGTCACCGGCCGACCAGGAGCGAACAGGGAGCGGTACGAGAACGGGCCAAGAGCGGCACGTGTGCGCAAAGTTCCCCACAGGACCCGCACAAGTCGATCAGGTCGGGGATGAGTGCCTCCGGGCCGGATCGGAGGCGCGCGCCCGCTCAGTCCATCCGGCGTGCGGTGCCCAGCAGCCCTGATTCGGCGTCCGTGGCCTCGGTCATCACGAACTGGCGGTCCCGGTCCGTGCACCACAGGGTGACGCCGTCGGCCAGGGTGGACAGCGCCTGGGCCTCGGCGGGCGAGAGGTTCATGATGCGGCCGATCTGCGCCGCCTCGTCCGGTGACACCCGCTGGATGCCGACCAGCGCCGACTTCTTCATCAGCCGCGGAGCCACCGGGCTGAGATAGGGGAGCAGCGTCACCACGGACTGCCACGGCCCCGACACCACCCGGCCGCGCGGCGGTCGCATCCCGCAGTCGCGGACGACGACCACCGGCGAACCGGCGGACGCACCCTGCGGCGGCACCCGGCCGACGTCGTGCAGCGAGATGCACGGCTGCCCGCCGCCCGCCGCCTGCGCGAGCGAGGTCCAGGCCTGGGCCCGGCCCGTCTCCACCGCGATCCGGGCCCCGGTCGCGGCGGCGCGCAGCGCCAGGACCTGCGCGGTCCACATGCCGCCGATCAGGGTCACCTCGTACGGGGTGGGCCGGTTGATACCGAGGACCGCGGGGCGGCCCTCGGCGTCGACCCCGATCACCGTGCCGTCGTCGCCGACCGGCAGCCCCAGCGAGGCCAGCTCGTCGAGGGAGATCGTGTGGCGGCCGCGGCGGGGGCCGATCAGCCCGAAACCGCGCCGGGCACGGCTGCCCGGCTGGGCGGGCCTCGTCGGAGTGGACATCAGTACCTGCTCCCGTACGTCCCGGTGACCATGACCGCGTGCTTCTCCGTCTTCTCCGCGTGCCTCTCCGGCTGCTTCTCCGCCGGCATCAGCGGGTTCCGCCCAGCGGCAGCGTGGCGAGGACGCCGGGCAGCTGTTCGCGGTCCAGCCGCACCAGGGCCGTCTTCACGCCGCGTGCGGTGCGCTCCAACTCATGGCGTGCGGCCAGGAGTTCCTCGTCGCTGCGGCCGGTGATCCGGACGTGACCGGTGACCGAGACCTCGGAGCGGTCGCCCTGCGCGAGCGTCAGGCTGAAGGTGGTGGCCAGCGCCGGGAGTGAGGTGAGCAGCGCCACGAGCTGCGGCATCGACGCACCGCCGCCGCCCAACTGCGGCCAGCGCGCCACCCAGTAGGTGGTGTGCCGCCGGTCGTCGCAGCGCCAGGTGCGCGCCGTCTCCTGGGTCCGCCGGCCGGGCGTCTCGGCGCGGCTGGCATGCGTCATCGCCATCGGGCTGACGCAGGCCGACGTGGCGATGGCGGACGTCAGCTCCTGCTCGGTGAGCACCGTCGCCCGGAACCCCGCGCCGGTGAGCCGGCTCGCCAGCTGGTCCGCCACCCGTACCGCGCACTTCTGAGCGCCGACGATGCCCCCGCCGCGTGCCGCCACGGCCTCCGGGCAGAGCTCCGGGTCGACCTTCAGGGCGATCCAGGTGATCCGCAGCGCCGGGGAACCGGTCTGGGCCTGCAACGGCGCGTAGTTGCGCGCCGCGACGGACTGCGGCGGGAGGTGCGGTGCGGGGGCGGGCTGGGTGTGCTGGACGATCTGTGCGGACTCCAGCCGGATGCCGTCGACCTCCAGCACGTCCCGGATCAGCGTCAACGGCAGGGGATGGGCCGAGCGGTCGGGCCGCAGAGCGGTGGCGTCCGACTCGACCTGCACGACCGTCGTGACGAACGTACCGTCGCCGACGATCCCGACCGGCCGCCGGTCGCCGTCGCTGAAGGAACGCGTGCGCAGCGCCGGATCGCACTCGACGGCCGGCGCGAGCCCCGGCTCGGTGTCCGGAGGCAGCGTCGACCCGGCCGCCCGGCGGGTGCGGGCCCGCAGCGCGATGACCGTGCTCAGCCACTCCGGCAGCGACCGGCGGTGCCTGCGGACCACGGCCAGCAGCACCAGCACCGCCGCGATCACCCCGGCCGGGGCGAGCAGCAGCGGATCGATCACCCAGGCGGTGAGCAGCAGACCGGCGGCGATTTCGATGAGTACGAGCTGTTGCAATCGGAACGAACCGAACTGTCCGGCACGTCCGTTCAGCCGGGGGGCGGCCGGTCCGCCGGTCCGGGCCGGAGTACCCGACGGGCCCCGGGCGGCGGAGCGGGAACCCCGGCGTCGCGCCGGTGGCCCCCCTGCTCCCCGGACCCCCGAGGAGGCCCCGTGCCCGGCCTGACGTGTCCGCGTTGCGGAAGCCATCATTCCGGCATTCCCCCGTTCGTAAGGCCCCAAGTCAACCCGATCGCCCCTGCCCCGCCGGGGGCTTGGGGGCTGGATCACCCTACCCGGCCCACCGGGGCCCGGCGTCAGCAGGCATAGTAGGGGGCCGGTCCGGCAGCAGGATCCGGCATCCGGGGTCCGGCACGGGAGCGCAGGCATCGCCCGCTCCCGGGCCGCGCGGGGAGACACGGGAGACAGACAGACTCATGGCATCACGGCGGGATGAGCTCAACGCGTACACCTTTGCGAAGAAGCGCACGGTCGCCGCATTCCTCCAACCGTCGGCCACCGGTACCGAGGAGGGCGCTCCCCGGCCGCTGCGGGCCGTCGTTCCCAGCCTGATCGTCGGTGCGCTGGTGCTGGCGGGATTCGGCGCCTGGGGCATGTTCAAGCCCACCGCTCCCAAGGACTGGGACAAGCCCGGCTCCAAGGTGATCGTCGGCAAGGACTCCACCACCCGTTACGTGGTGCTCCCCACCGGCAAGGGCAAGGACCGCAAGAACCTCCTCCACCCCGTGCTCAACCTCGCCTCGGCCCGGCTTCTGCTCACCCCGCAGGAGTTCGGCGTCATCCAGGTCGCCGACAACATCCTGGACGCCGGCAAGCCGCCGCGCGGCCCGATCCTCGGCATTCCGTACGCGCCGGACCGGCTGCCGGAGTCGACCGACGCCGGCACCGGCAAGCGCTGGGCCGTCTGCGTACAGCCGGGCGGCAAGGGCAACACCGTGCAGAAGGCGGCCTTCGTCCTCGCGGGCCGCGACAACAAGCTCACCGAAGGCACGAAGCAGCTCAGCGGCGGTCAGGTGCTGTACGTCCAGGGGCAGAAGGGCAAGGCCCGCTACCTCGTCGACGCGACCGGCACCAAGTATCTGGTGAACGAGACCGCAGCCGACAACGGCATGCTCACCAACGCGCTGGTCGGCAGCCGCACGCCGCAGCCCGTCACCGACGACTGGCTCGCGACGCTCCACGAGGGCAGCCCCGTCGCCTTCCCGCGGATCCCCGGCACGGTCGGTGTGCCCGCGGGTGTCCAGGGGCAGCTCTCCGCCGACGAGAACAAGGTCGGCATGGTGCTGAAGACCCGTACCGGAGAAGGTACCCAGCACTACGTGGTCCTGGAGGACAAGGCCCAGCCCATCTCCGAGTTCACCGCCTGGCTGCTCATCAACTCGCCGCAGACCGCCGAGCTGAACCTGAACAGCGAGGCCCGCGCCGTGGGCCTCCAGGACTTCATCCCCGACGGGCAGCCGTTCGCCGGGCAGGGCGAGCGCTGGCCCGAGCGGAAGGCGACCCAGGTCAACTCGACCGGGGGCAACGGCAGCCGGGACACGGTCTGCAACGTCCTCACCAAGGTGGACGACCGGGGGCGCACCACGCTCACCACCTGGGCGGGCGCGACGTACCCCGCCGACATCAGCGCCGGCGGCACCAGCACCTACGTCACCCCCGGCAGCGGACTCCTCTACACCCAGATGCGGACCGGGCAGACCCGCCCGGACGGCTCGCTGTTCCTGGTCACCGACACCGGGCTGCGGTACGCCGTGCAGGCCAACGGCGACAGCGACGCCGAGCGCTCCGACATCGGCACCGGAGGCCAGAAGACCCAGGACGGCCGGCCCGAGCCCAGCCAGGCCCAGATCCGGCTCGGCTACGAGAAGGTGACGCCCTCGCTCGTACCGATCGAGTGGTCCGACTGGCTGTCCAAGGGCCCCCGGCTCGACACCAACAGCGCCCGCCAGCCGCAGGGATCCTGACCGGCCGTCCGGCCGGCCCGATGCGCGAGACCGTACAACCCGGGGGAGAGGAACAGATGTTGGACCGGAAGACCGCACGGCTGCCGGTGGTGGCGGCCGCCGCACTGGCGGTCCTGGCCGTGCCGCACGCCGCCTACGCCGCCGAAGGGCCCGGTTCCGGGGACCTCGGGATCAACGGCAGCGGCGAGTGCACCTTTCCCATGAAGAAGCAGTTCGAGGGACGCCCCTGGTCGCTCCAGCGCGTCCTGCTCGACGAACTGTGGCAGGACACCAAGGGCAAGGGCGTCCGGGTCGCCGTCATCGACACCGGCGTGGACAACACCAATCCGCAGCTCAAGCCCGCCGTCGACACCAGCGCCGGACGCAACCTCCTCAAGGGCGGCAAGGCGGACGGCACGGGCGACGCGATCGGCCACGGCACGAAGGTCGCCGGCATCATCGCCGCACGCCCCGCCAAGGGCACCGGATTCGTGGGCCTGGCCCCCGAGGCCACCATCATCCCGATCCGGCAGAACGACGAGAAGAACAGCGGCAAGGACACCACCATGGCCACCGCGATCGACCACGCGATCGCCAAGAAGGCCGACGTCATCAACATCTCCCAGGACACCACCAAACCGCTGACCCCCGACTCCGCGCTCGGCAGGGCCGTGGCACGGGCGATCCAGGCCGGCATCGTGGTCGTCGCGTCCGCGGGCAACGACGGCATGGACGGCAAGCGGAAGAACACCTATCCGGCGGCCTTCGACGGGGTCCTCGCCGTCGCCTCCTCCGACCGCAACAACGAGCGGGCGGCCTTCTCGCAGGCCGGCGAGTTCGTCGGGGTCGCCGCACCGGGCGTCGACATCATCTCCACCGTCCCGGGCTTCGGACAGTGCAGCGACAACGGCACCAGCTTCTCCGCCCCGTACGTCGCCGGGGTCGCCGCCCTCCTCGTCGCCAAGTACCCGGCCTGGAAGCCCGCCGAGATCATCGCGCGGATCGAGCAGACCGCCGAACGCTCCATCACCGGCCATGACGCGTTCGTCGGATGGGGCGTCGTCGACCCGGTCCGCGCCCTCGCGGGCGGCAAGGACGACGTCCCGCAGCCCGCGCCGAAGCCCGATCCGCCCATGCCGAAGGCCCCGGCCCCCGAGCCCGCCCACCTGGCGATGTCCGAGACCTCGCAGGAGCGCAGCGAGCGCTACGCCACCTACGCGCTCGCCCTCGCGGCCGTCCTCGTCTCCGTCGTCGCGGGCACCGCGACCGTCATCCGTGATGTCCGGCGACGACGCGCCGTGCGCTGAGAAGGGCGACGGGTGAGGAAGCTCTCTCCCGATAAACCGCAGTTGGGGTGAGATGCCGAAGTGGCTAGGGTGGTAGCAGACTTCACGTGTGTGATGGGGGAACGAGAAGTGGCCGAGTCCGAAGTCCAGGGCGTGGGAACACCGCCACGCACCTCAGGGACCTGCCTGAACCCCACTCCTGATCCGGATCACACGGGGGACAGAGAACCTGCCCGCGTCGCGCGGACAGGTCCGGAAAGTGAGAGAGAGGACCTCGGATGAGCACGCCCAACCCCTCGGCCAACTTCGGACTGGCCGACGACAAGATCATCTCGGCGAAGAACTCGATCATCGAGACGGCCACCGCCGTGTCCCGGCAGTCACGGGAACTCGCCGACATCCTCGCCACCGTCAGTGCGGGCTGGACGGGTGTCGGAGCCGCGGGATTCGCGTCCGCGCAGATCCAGCTCAACGAGGACCACGACGTCATCCGGCGCCTTCTCAAGGTGCTCCTGGAGGCCGTGAGCCAGACCAAGAACCTCAGCAACGCCAATGACGAAGAGGTCTACGCGGCGTTCAACAAGGCCAAGAACAGCTCCGCGCTCAACGGCATCTGAGCCGTCCCACCACACCCATACCACTTCACACACGGGAGATCACTGATGGCCGGAGACCCGGGCAACACGAAGGTCAGGTACGACACCGTCCAGGAGATGGCGAACCGCATCCGCCTAGTCTCGGGCAACATCGGCAAGGACCTGGACGCGATGGATGCCGCCCTCAAGGTCGTCACCAGCACCTGGGACGGTGAGGCACACGCCGAGTACGTCATCCTCCAGGGCAAGTACAGGAAGCGTGCCGACGACATGCACAGGCGCCTGAAGATGGTCGCCCAGATCGTCGAGAGCGGCAAGGACAGCTACCGCTCCACGGACGTCAAGTCCTCGCGCCTGTTCACCGAGGCGTTCTGAACCACCCTTCGCACCACCGCGTGCGGACGGCAGAGAGGGGCACGCTCCACCGTGAGCGTGCCCCTCTCGCGTGCCGCACGGGCTACGTCAGGTCGAACTCCCCGTCCCGCGCCCCCAGCACGAAGGCGGTCCACTCGGCCTCCGTGTAGCGCAGCACGGTGTCCGGATCCAGCGAGGACCGCATCGCCACGGCACCACCCGGCAGATGAGCGATCTCCACCCGCTCCTCCGCCTCTTCCGTCCCGGGGGCGCTCAGCCACTCCACCCCCGAGATGTCGAGTGCGTACAGCTCGTCCTTCTCCTGCTGGGTGCCCATCAGTTGCCTCTCTCTCGCGCTGCGGGAACGTGCTCATCGCCCCGTTGCAGATTATCTCCGTCCCCGGCGCGCGGGGGTGGGGATCAGCCATCGCCCGGCCGGCCGGGCCCCGTACGGCAGGTCACACCGCGCGCAGCACTCAGGAGGTCTGCGCGGTGCGGACCGTCGCGTACGCCGCAGGGTCCACGGACACGGCCCTGATCACCCGCACGAGCGAGTCGTCGTTCACCGCCACGTGAAAGCCGTCCTCCGCTTCCCACGGCCCGCGGGAGGAGAGACTCTCCCGCACATGGACGGAGTCCGTCGGATTGGTGAGCATCACGTTGACGTCCCCGTACGCGGCGAGCGACTCCGCCAGGGGCTGACGCAAGGCCGCGTCGACACCCAGCTGCTCCCTGCGCCGGATGTCGTCGTCCACGGCCAGCAGGATGTTCTTCATCGCGGCGGCGGCTTCCCGGGTGTGCCCGTCCCCGGAGGAGGCAGGCACGGCCGGCTCCTTCGTCGCCCGGCCCAACTCCCCACAGCCGGACGCGTCACCGCCGAGCCCCCGGTCGAGGAACAACCAGAGCCCGCCTGCCGCCACGGCCAGTACCGCACACCCGGCGACGAAGATCCTGGGATGCGATTGCCTCCTTGAGCGGTTCAAGAACCCCATTCCTTCACCCGTTCCCTGTCCTGCCCGCTCGTGTCCTGTCGGCCATCGGCCCGACAGCGGTTGTCAGGACAGACTCCGAACCACGTCCTGGTAGGAGCCCTCCGCCCGCCCACGGCAGTCGGAGACACAAGCGGCCCGCTTCTCCGCCGTGAACTCGTGGGCGTCGCTCCACGCCCCGCACGTGTGGGTGCCCTGCTTCTTCAGGTGATCGATCCGTTCGTTGTCCGGGACGGTGGAGAGAGTCTCGCGCCAGCCCCTGGTGATCTCGTCGGACACCGCGGTGGACGGCACGGCACGGGGCAGGAAGCGCGACGGCTCGCGCAGGGACCCGTAGACGGTGTCCGCCCACTCCTCGCCCGACGTTCCCTTCTTCGCCCGGACGATGTCCGCCGCGATGCCGTCATACGTGCCCAGCGCGGCGGCGTTCACCGTGACAAGCGTCATCAGAGCGGCATCGGACGAATCCGCCGGGGCCGCTGCGAGCGTGCGTGCTCCCCAGTCGGTCTGGGCATTGCGCAGCACGGCGTACGCCTCGGGGCTTTCCGACAGAGCTCGCAGTACGGGGACCAGCGACGTCTTGTACACGGAGACGTGGAACCCGTCCGTTCCCTTCCACACGGCCCCGGAGGGGCCCCCGGCGTCGTGGTAGCGCGAGTTCGTACCGTCCAGGACTTCTTGGAGGTCATCCGTATAGCCCGCCAGGGCTTCGGCGAGGGGCCGACGAATTTCAGCGGGAAGACCACGGCCGACCTCAACGCTGTCGCTGACCGCGTTGAAGACCTTCTTCATAGCATTGGCCCGCTCTTCGGGCCGAGGCCCGGAGCTGTCACCCGTAGTGGCCGACTTCACCGCGTCGCCCAACTCCGGGCACGTCATATCCCCGGAGTGGCCCGGTCCGAGTGCGGAGACCATGGCTGGGCTCCGGGCCAGGGACCCGCAGTCCGAGGTGGCGTCACCACCTTCGACGAGACGCCATACACCCGTCGCCAGCACAAGGGCGGTGAGACCGGCGAGCACGGTGTGGATGCGTCTGCGACTGAGCGAAGGTTTCATGGCCGCTCCGGACATGCGAGTTCAGCCGAGCTGAGCGTGCAGAGCCAGCGCGAGGCCGGTGAGCTTCTCGCGGCCGGGCCCGGCGCTGTCGCCTTCGCCGGCCGTCACCACCAGCGAGGCATCGCCGTCGTCGGCCGGATCCACGCGTACGGTCACGCAGCCGCCGTTCTCGGTGGCCACCGCCTCACCCGGCGCGGCGGACGTCGTCCGTTCCAGGTACGACGTGCTGTCGTCGAGCGAGAGCTTGCCGGCGGCCATCATCACCGGCATCAGCACGGTCTCGGCCGACCGTGACTCCGTGGCGACCGTATGGACCTCGACGGTCTCGCCGCCGACATGGAACCGACAGCTGACCAGCGCTCCGGGATGGTTCGCGAAGCCGGCCGGCCCGTCCACGGCCCACTTGGACTCGGCGGTGACAGCGGGGTCGTCCGACTCCTCGCCGGGAGCGGCGCCGACGCCGGCCTTTCCGGACAGTCCGGCCTTCTTCGCCGCCTCGGAGATGTCGTACGGCAGAGGACACTTGTCCGCTCCGTCCGGCCCGACCTCGTCGGTCGCCGCTCGCAGAGCGGACACGCTCACGGTCCCGTCCGCCGCCGCGCCGGATGCATCGTCGCTGCCGTCCTGCTGGCAACCGGTCAGCAGAGCCGCCGCGAGCAGCACACTCAGCGTGCCGCCGCGCCGGAGTCGTGTTCGTTCCATGGCTGGGTGGGACCTTTCGTCCTGCGCGTACGGGGAGGAGAGGGCGAAGGGGCAGCGGCATCGCGCCCCTGGTACCTAGTTCTGTCCGTCGCCGACCGAAGTTCCCGCGCCGTACCGGGATATGAGCAGCGGAGAGAACTGGGACTTGATGTCCAGTTCGAGCCCGGCGAAGTTCTTCGCCGTCCCGCTCAGACCGTCGCTCTCGCCCCGGAGCCGGTTCATCAAGGTCGTCACCTGCTTGTCCCAGGTCTCGTCCAGCTTCTTGATGGCCGGCCCCGTGGCCCAGTCGGCGAACTCCCTGGCTGCCGCCTTCGACGACTCGTCCGCCTTGTTCATGGCCTCGGAGGTGTCGCCCAACAGATCCTCGCGGATCGTTTTGGCCGCCGCGGCCTTCTCCCGCGGCGTCGAAGCCAGGACGTTGTTCCCGCCGGGACCGGAATCGTCCGGAACCCCGTTGAGCTGCATGCTCGTCGCCTGCCGCTGCGTGGCCTCGGCCCGCAGCTGCGCCCACTCCTCGTCGAAACCCATCACATTCCCCGTATCCGCCGATCATGGCCGGTGCGGCCCTTCGTACGCACCGATGGATCATCCTTCGGGCACCAGTACATCGCTTCGGTGTACGGCCCGAGGTCTCGGTGTTGTCTCAGTGCTGTTCCGGAAGCCGCCCGATCTGCACCATCGGCGCCCCGCGCCGCCGCGAGACGAAGTACCCGCGCCCCGGCGGCATCACGTGGCCGCGGACCGGGCCGATGAGCTCGCCCTCGTTCGGGTCGCCGGACAGCACCACGCCCTGCGCCCCCAGCTCCTTGATGCGCTGCATGAACCCCTCGTACATCGCTCGCGACGCACCCGCGGAGCTGCGCGCGATGATGAACCGCACCCCGGTGTCCCGGGCGAACGGCAGATACTCCGCGAGCGCCGCCAGCGGGTTGCCCGCGTTCGTCGCCACCAGGTCGTAGTCGTCCACGATGATGAAGATCTGCGGACCGGTCCACCAGCTGCGGTCGCGCAGCTGCTGCGGCGTCACGTCCGTGGGCGGCTGCCGCCGGGAGAACACCCCCGCCAGCGCCTCCATGTGCATCTGCATCGAGCTCGCCATCGGCGCGTACTCCAGCAGATACTGCTCCGGCAGCGCGCCCAGCAACGCCCGGCGGTAGTCGCCGACGACCAGCTTCGCCTCGTCGGGGGAGTAGCGCTCCGCGATCTGCTTGGCGATCAGCCGCAGCAGGTTCGTCTTCCCCGACTCGCTGTCGCCGAAGATCAGGAAGAACGGATCCGTCTCGAAGTCGACGAACACCGGCTCCAGCGCCGTCTCGTCGATGCCGATCGCGATGCCCCGCTCCGGGAACTCGAACCCCTTCGGCAACTGGTCCGCGTCCAGCCTGCGCGGCAGCAGCCGTACGGCCGGCGCCGACGGACCCGACCAGGCGGACTGCACCGTGGAGACGAACGCCGCCGTACCGTCCGAGAGGTCCGCCACATCGCTCACCGAGTCGATGCGCGGCAGCGCACCCATGAAGTGCAGCTTCTCCGCCACCTGACCGCGGCCCGGCACACCGGCCGGGACGTTCGCCGCGACCTTGCGGTCGAACTCGGAGTCCATGGTGTCACCGAGACGCAGCTCCAGCCGGCCCAGCATCTGGTCCTTCAGCGCCGCACGCATCTCCATGTACCGGGCGGCCGTGACGACCAGGTGGATGCCGTAACCGAGTCCGCGCGAGGCGAGATCGGTGACGACCTCCTCCAGCATCTCGTACTCGGTCTTGAACGCGCTCCAGCCGTCGATCACCAGGAAGACGTCGCCCCACGCCTCGCCGGGCAGCTCGCCGCGCGCACGCCTGCGCCGGTAGGTGGTCATGGAGTCGATGGAGTTGGCGCGGAAGAACTCCTCACGCCGGTTCAGGATCCCGACGACCTCGGCGACCGTACGCCGCACCCGCTCCGGATCCAGCCGCGAGGCCATCCCGCCGACATGCGGCAGCCCTTCCAGCGAGACCATGCCGCCACCACCGAAGTCCAGCCCGTAGAACTGCACCTCGTCCGAGGTGTGCGTGAGCGCGAACGACGAGATCAGCGCCCGCGTCAGCGTCGACTTGCCGGACTGCGGACCACCCACGATCAGCAGATGACCGGCCGCACCGGAGAAGTCCCGGTACAGCACCTCACGCCGCTGCTCGAACGGCTTGTCGATCAGGCCCATCGGCACGACCAGCCCGCCCGGACGCGCGTACTCGGTCGAGGTGAACCCGCGGTCCGCCGTCGGCGCGAGCCCCGGCAGCAGCTGGTCCAGGGTCGGCGCCCGGTCCAGCGGCGGCAGCCACACCTGATGCGCCGGCACCCCCTGGCCCTCCAGCCGCCGCACGATCACATCGAGCACCGTGTCCGCCAGCGCGTCGTCCTCCGCCTGCGCCCGCGCCGCCTCCGCGGCAAGCAGCTCGGGATCCGGCGCCCGGTACACCACCGGGACCGGCGCGGCCGAGAACACCGCGGGCCGCCGGTCGACCGACAGCTGCCCCACCGACAGGTCCGCACCGCCCGTGCGGTACGTCCCCGACACGTACGCCGCCTTGAAGCGGGTCATCTCGTCCGTACCGAACTTGAGATAGCCCGAGCCCGGCACCGACGGCAGGTGGTACGCGTCCGGCACACCCAGCGCCGTACGCGACTCCGACGCCGAGAAGGTCCGCAGACCGATCCGGTACGACAGATAGGTGTCCAGACCGCGCAGCTTGCCCTCCTCCAGACGCTGCGAGGCCAGCAGCAGATGCACCCCCAGCGAACGGCCGATCCGGCCGATCTGGATGAACATGTCGATGAAGTCCGGCTTGGCGGTGAGGAGCTCGGAGAACTCGTCGATCACCAGCACCAGCGAGGCCAGCGGCTCCAGCGCCGCACCCGCGGCCCGCGCCTTCTCGTAGTCGTGGATGTTGGCGTAGTTGCCCGCCGACCGCAGCAGCTCCTGCCGCCGCTGGAGCTCACCGCGGATCGCGTCGCCCATCCGGTCCACCAGCGTCAGGTCGTCCGCCAGGTTCGTGATGACCGCCGCCACGTGCGGCATCTGCGACATCCCGGCGAACGTCGCACCACCCTTGAAGTCCGCGAGCACGAAGTTCAGCGTCTCCGACGAGTGCGTCACCGCGAGACCCAGCACCAGCGTCCGCAGCAGCTCCGACTTGCCGGAACCCGTCGCGCCGACACACAGCCCGTGCGGCCCCATGCCCTCCTGCGCGGCCTCCTTGAGGTCCAGCATCACCGGCGCACCGCCCTCGCCGACCCCGATCGGCACCCGCAGCCGCTCCGACACCGACCGGGGCCGCCAGGTACGCGCCACATCGACCGAACCGGCATCACCCAGATTCAGCAGATCCGTGAAGTCCAGGTTCGCCAGCAGCGGTTCGTCGTCGTCGCCCCCGCCCGTCCGCAGCGGCGCCAACTGCCTCGCCAGAGCCTCGGCGGCCGGCAGCGACATCGTGTCCGGCACTCCCTCGTACGCCAGACCCGCCCCCGACTCCAGTCGCAGCAGCCCCGGCCGCACCACCACCGACAGACCGCCGCGCTGCTCGTCCAGATCCCCGGAGACCACCTCGACGATGGTCACGCCCTGCAGCCCCTCGGCCGCCGCGAACAGCGAGTCCGGCGGCACCATCCCGCCGTCCAGGACCACCACGACGTGCGGCTGGTCCAGCACCGGCTGACTCTCCCGCCCGAACCGCGGCCGGCCCTCCAGACGGCCCGCCAGCAGCTGCTCCAGCTCGCCGAGGTCGTCGCCGAACAGCCGCTTCGTACCGGCCCCGTCGATCTGTCCCGGCACCTGCGTGTGCGGCAGCCACTTCGTCCAGTCCCAGCGATCCACCGCACCCGGGGCCGCCACCACCGCGACCATCAGGTCTTCGGGGGAGTGCAGCGTCACCAGCTGCGCCACCATCGAACGCGCCGTGGACTGCGCCGCCTCCGGATGACCGGAGACCGTCACGTGGTAGAAGGCCCGCATCGAGACCGCCATCGGCAGCCCGTCCAGCGAACCGTTCACCGCCAGGAACTTCTGCATCGCACCGGCGCACATCGGCTCCAGCTCGTCCACCGGCGCGGTGTCCGGAGCGATCAGCGGCGTCGACAACTGCTGCGCACCGAGGCCGATCCGCACCTGAGCGAAGTCCTTGTCGCCCACGCGCCGCTCCCAGAGCCGCGAGCCCTCCGCCACCACCGACCACAACTGCTCCGGGGACGGATGCAGATACAACTGCACATCGCGCTGCTTGCGCGCCGTCCGCCGGACCGTGCGCCGCGTCTGCGCCAGGTACTTGAGGTAGTCACGGCGGACATCTGCCATTTGCCCCTGCGTACCGCGGCGATACCGGACAAGCTGGGCGACCACCATGCCGACCGTCGAGACGAGCATCAGAACACCCATGATCCGCATGAACGGAGGGGCCTGCGGCGAGAAGAAGAAGACCACCGACGAACCCATGCCGAGCACCGGCAGGATCTGCATCAGCATGCCCTCCTGCTGCCCGCGCGGCAGCTCCGGAGGGGCCTCCAACGTCAACTCGTCCGCCGGTACTTCCGGCGGCAGGGACCGCGGAGGTCGTTTCACGACGATCTGGCTCACCGGAACATCAATCCCTCGATACGGACGGGCGGAAGGCCGGTCTTGATCCGCACCGACGCCCCCGTGGCTGCGTGCGCGCACAACTTCCGTGCGCGCGACGGCGATCCTACTTGCAGGTCGTCCGGCCCCCTCCCGGTAGGGTGGCGCGCGCACCGTGCGCAACCGCGAATCAGGGGGACCAGACACGTGAGTACGACCGCAGCGACGGGCTTCTGCCGCGTCACCGTCGTGGCACCCGACAGCCGGATCGACGTCGCCCTGCCCGAGGACATCGCCGTCGCCGACGTCTACCCCGAGATCCTGCGTCTCACGGGCCAGACCCAGGCCGCCGGAACACCGACCGGCTACCACCTCGTCCGCCGCGACGGCACGGTCCTCGACAGCGCCCGCACCCTCGGCGCCCAGCAGGTCCTCGACGGCGAGATCCTCAGCCTGCGCCCCTTCGCCCAGTCGCTGCCGCCCGCGGTCTTCGACGACGTCTCCGACGCCGTCGCCTCCGCCGTCACCCGCGACCGCCACCTGTGGAGCGACGAACTCCTGCGCGGCGCGGGCCTGGTCGGCGGCGTCCTGCTGCTCGTCCTGATGGCCTTCGTGATCTGGTTCGCCGACCCGGTGCGCCACGACATGCACAGCCTGCCCGGCATCATCGCGGGATCCGCCGGGCTGCTCCTCACCGCCTTCGCCGGAGTGCGCGCCCGGGTCTACGGCGACCGCTCCACCGCCGTCGCCCTCGGCCTCGGCGCCCTCCCGCTCGTCCTCATCGCCGGCTCCGGAATCATCGGCCCGGACGCCGGCCAGGGGCCCGGCCGCCTGCAGTTCCTGCTCGGCTGCGTCGCCGTGCTCATCGCCTCGGTGGTCCTGGTCGCCCTGACCCCCAGCGGCGACGCGCCCTTCGTCGCGACCACCTTCCTGGCCACCGTCGGCACGCTCGCCACCTTCGTCGCGATCCTCACCGAGGCCTCCGCCACCGAGGCCGCCGCCGTCTGCGCGCCCGTCGCCCTCGGCCTCGTCGCCTTCCTGCCCGGCCTCTCCGCACGCTTCGCGCGCCTGCCCATCGGCTACGCCTCGCCGCGCACCGCTCCGGCCGGCTACGACGACACCGCCCCGGACACGCCCGAGGGCGACCCGGAGCCCGTCGACGCCGACCGCATCGCCGCCCAGGCCCGCCGCGGCCACGAGATGCTCCTCGGCCTCGTCGGCGGCTGCGCGGCCGTGGTCGTCGGCTCGGCCGCCGTCCTCGGCTTCTCCGACAACATCTGGGGCCAGGTCCTCGCCCTGACCGCGGGCCTCGCCATGCTGCTGCGCGCCCGGCTCTTCCGCTACACCTCCCAGGTCGCCTGCGTCCTGGTGGCCGGCATCGGGGCCATCGGACTCCTCGTCCTCGGCCTCTCCCTGAACCCGCCGACCGACCTCGTCCACGAGCTGGTCCGCTACGGCGACCGCGGCGCCCTGGACATCCGTACGATCTGGCTCTCCGCCGCCGTCGCCGCCGGAGCCGCCCTGCTCACCGCGATCGGCCTGGTCATCCCGCGCAAGGGGCTCTCGCCGTTCTGGGGCCGCCTCCTCGACCTGACCGAGAGCGTGGTGCTGCTCTCGCTGGTCCCGCTCTGCCTGGCGGTCCTCGACGTCTTCGTCCGGGCCCGCGCCCTCACCAGCTGACCGTCGCCGGATCGCCGGCCCGTCACGCCCGGCCACCGGCGGGGCGTGACCCGAATGGCTGGTACTCTGTCCAGTGGCCGTTTGTGTACGCGTCCTCGGATCATCCTGGGGGCTGCGCTCATCGGACCTTCGCCTCCGAGTCACGGAAGCTCCCCTGAGATCAAGACCAGGGGCACTTGTGGGCGCTTCGAACATCAAGAGGAGTACGCGTGCCGCTCGACGCCGCTACGAAGAAGCAGATCATGTCCGAGTTCGCCCAGAAGGAGGGTGACACCGGATCCCCCGAGGTCCAGGTCGCCATGCTCTCCCGCCGGATCTCGGACCTGACGGAGCACCTCAAGACGCACAAGCACGACCACCACTCCCGTCGTGGTCTGCTGATCCTGGTCGGCCAGCGTCGCCGCCTCCTGCAGTACCTGGCCAAGAAGGACATCCAGCGCTTCCGTGCGCTCGTCGACCGCCTCGGCATCCGCCGTGGCGCGGCCGGCGGCGCCAAGTAAGAACGCTGTGGAAAGGGAGCGGTTCCCGCGTTTGAGGGGACCGCTCCCTTTGCCGTACGTGCACGACCGGTGTCAAGCTCAGTAACCTGGGTGTAGCGACACCCGCACGACCAGTGCGACGAACACGCACGACACGCAGGACGAGGGAGAGGCGCGACGACGCCGCCGCCGGTCCTCGGTAGTGGCCCCCGGGAACATGCCCGGGAGCTTCGATCGAAGACCGGCCCGCATCCACGGTGCGCCTCTCCCGCACCGTCCCCCGCCACACGGGCGGGAGGACGAAAGACGACGAGTATGGAGAAATCACTAGTGGAGAACGAGACCCACTACGCCGAGGCCGTTATCGACAACGGAACCTTCGGCACCCGCACCATCCGCTTCGAGACGGGCCGCCTGGCCAAGCAGGCCGCCGGCTCCGCCGTCGCGTATCTGGACGACGACACCATGGTGCTGTCGGCCACCACCGCTTCCAAGCGGCCCAAGGACAACCTCGACTTCTTCCCCCTCACGGTGGACGTCGAGGAGCGGCAGTACGCGGCCGGCAAGATCCCCGGCTCCTTCTTCCGTCGTGAGGGCCGGCCCTCCGAGGACGCGATCCTCACCTGCCGCCTGATCGACCGCCCGCTGCGCCCCTCCTTCAAGAAGGGCCTGCGCAACGAGATCCAGATCGTCGAGACGATCATGGCGCTCAACCCCGACCACCTGTACGACGTGGTCGCGATCAACGCCGCCTCCTGCTCCACCATCCTGGCGGGCCTGCCCTTCTCCGGCCCGATCGGCGCCACCCGCGTCGCCCTGATCAAGGGCCAGTGGGTCGCGTTCCCGACGCACACCGAGCTCGAGGACGCCGTCTTCGACATGGTCGTCGCCGGTCGCGTCCTGGAGGACGGCGACGTCGCGATCATGATGGTCGAGGCCGAGGCCACCGAGAAGACCATCCAGCTCGTCAAGGACGGCGCCGAGGCTCCCACCGAGGAGATCGTCGCCGCTGGTCTGGACGCCGCGAAGCCCTTCATCAAGGCGCTCTGCAAGGCCCAGTCCGACCTCGCCTCCAAGGCCGCCAAGCCGGTCGGCGAGTTCCCGGTCTTCCTGGACTACCAGGACGACGTCTTCGAGGCGCTCTCCAAGGCCGTCACCTCCGAGCTGACGCAGGCGCTCACCATCGCCGGCAAGCAGGACCGCGAGGCCGAGCTGGACCGCGTCAAGGAGATCGCCGCCGAGAAGCTGCTCCCGGCCTTCGAGGGCCGCGAGAAGGAAATCTCCGCCGCGTACCGCGCGCTGACCAAGAAGCTGGTCCGCGAGCGCGTCATCAAGGACAAGGTCCGCATCGACGGCCGTGGCGTCACGGACATCCGTACGCTCGCCGCCGAGGTCGAGGCCATCCCGCGCGTGCACGGCTCGGCGCTGTTCGAGCGTGGCGAGACCCAGATCCTGGGCGTCACCACCCTCAACATGCTCCGGATGGAGCAGCAGCTGGACACCCTCTCCCCGGTGACCCGCAAGCGCTACATGCACAACTACAACTTCCCGCCGTACTCCGTCGGCGAGACCGGCCGCGTGGGCTCGCCCAAGCGCCGCGAGATCGGCCACGGAGCGCTCGCCGAGCGCGCCATCGTGCCGGTGCTGCCGTCGCGCGAGGAGTTCCCCTACGCGATCCGCCAGGTCTCCGAGGCGCTGGGCTCCAACGGCTCGACGTCCATGGGCTCGGTCTGCGCCTCCACCATGTCGCTGCTGAACGCCGGTGTGCCCCTCAAGGCCGCCGTCGCCGGTATCGCCATGGGCCTGATCTCGCAGGAGATCGACGGCAAGACCCACTACGTCGCCCTCACCGACATCCTCGGTGCGGAGGACGCCTTCGGCGACATGGACTTCAAGGTCGCCGGCACGAAGCAGTTCGTGACCGCGCTCCAGCTCGACACCAAGCTCGACGGCATCCCCGCCTCGGTCCTGGCCGCCGCGCTGAAGCAGGCCCGTGACGCGCGTCTGCACATCCTGGACGTCATGAACGAGGCCATCGACGTCCCGGACGAGATGTCCCCGAACGCCCCGCGGATCATCACCGTCAAGATCCCGGTGGACAAGATCGGTGAGGTCATCGGCCCCAAGGGCAAGATGATCAACCAGATCCAGGAGGACACCGGCGCCGACATCACGATCGAGGACGACGGCACCATCTACATCGGTGCCCAGCAGGGTTCGCAGGCCGAGGCAGCCCGCGCCACGATCAACGCGATCGCCAACCCGACCATGCCGGAGGTCGGCGAGCGCTACCTGGGTACGGTCGTCAAGACCACCACCTTCGGTGCGTTCGTCTCGCTCATGCCGGGCAAGGACGGCCTGCTGCACATCTCGCAGATCCGCAAGCTCGCCGGTGGCAAGCGCGTGGAGAACGTCGAGGACGTGCTCGCGGTCGGCGCCAAGGTCCAGGTCGAGATCGCCGAGATCGACTCCCGCGGCAAGCTCTCCCTGATCCCGGTCGTCGAGGGTGAAGAGGACGAGAAGAAGGACGACACCGACAAGTGACGTCCCGTAGTTCCGCGACGACGGCCCGCACCTCCTCGGAGGCGCGGGCCGTCGCCCGTACCCAAACGCTTCTCAAGGGCAGCAACGGCATCGGAACGGTCCGCCGGACCGTCCTCCCCGGCGGTCTGCGGATCGTCACCGAGACCCTGCCCTCCGTCCGGTCCGCCACCTTCGGCATCTGGGCCAACGTCGGTTCCCGCGACGAGACGCCCACCCTGAACGGCGCGACCCACTACCTCGAACACCTCCTCTTCAAGGGCACCGCGAAGCGCACCGCCCTCGACATCTCCTCCGCGATCGACGCGGTCGGCGGCGAGATGAACGCCTTCACGGCGAAGGAGTACACCTGCTACTACGCGCGGGTCCTGGACACCGACCTGCCGCTGGCCATCGACGTCGTCTGCGACATGCTGACCGGCTCGCTGATCGCCTCCGAGGACGTCGACGCCGAGCGCGGCGTCATCCTCGAAGAGATCGCGATGACCGAGGACGACCCGGGCGACTGCGTGCACGACCTGTTCGCGCACACCATGCTCGGCGACACCCCCCTCGGCCGCCCGGTCCTCGGCACCGTCGACACGATCAACGCACTGAACCGGGGCCAGATCGCCCGCTTCTACAAGAAGCACTACGACCCCACGCACCTGGTCGTCGCCGCCGCGGGCAACGTCGACCACGCCACGGTCGTACGCCAGGTCCGCAAGGCCTTCGAGAAGGCCGGCGCCCTCTCCCGTACGGACGCGGTGCCCATGGCGCCCCGCGAGGGCTCCCGCACCCTGCGCACCGCGGGCAAGGTGGAGCTGCTGAACCGCAAGACCGAGCAGGCCCATGTGGTCCTCGGCATGCCCGGCCTCGCCCGCACGGATGAGCGCCGCTGGGCCCTCGGCGTCCTCAACACGGCCCTCGGCGGCGGTATGAGCTCCCGCCTCTTCCAGGAGGTCCGGGAGAAGCGCGGCCTGGCCTACAGCGTGTACTCGTACACCTCCGGCTTCGCCGACTGCGGCCTCTTCGGGGTGTACGCGGGCTGCCGGCCCAGCCAGGTCCACGACGTCCTGAAGATCTGCCGCGACGAACTGGACCGGGTCGCCACCCACGGTCTGGACGACGACGAGGTCGCCCGCGCCATCGGGCAGCTCTCCGGGTCCACCGTCCTCGGCCTGGAGGACACCGGCGCGCTGATGAACCGTATCGGCAAGAGCGAGCTGTGCTGGGGCGAGCAGATGTCGGTCGACGACATGCTGGCCCGCATCGCGGAGGTCACCCCCGACGACGTACGGGAGGTGGCGGGCGAACTCCTCACCCACCGCCCCTCGCTCTCGGTCATCGGCCCGCTCAAGGACAAGCAGGCGGACCGCCTCGACGAAGCGGTCTCCTAATCCCTTAATCCCTCAAGGAATCACAATGAGCAAGCTGCGCGTAGCCGTTCTCGGTGCGAAGGGCCGCATCGGCTCCGAGGCCGTACGGGCGATCGAGGCCGCCGACGACCTGGAGCTGGTGGCGGCCCTGGGCCGGGGAGACCAGCTGGAGACCCTCACCGACGCGGGCGCCCAGGCCGTCGTCGAGCTGACCACTCCCGCATCGGTGATGGACAACCTCGACTTCTGCGTCCGGCACGGCATCCACGCCGTCGTCGGCACCACGGGCTGGACCGACGAACGGCTCGCGCAGCTGACCACCTGGCTGGACGACTCCCCGGGGACGGGCGTCCTGATCGCCCCGAACTTCTCCATCGGCGCCGTCCTGACCATGAAGTTCGCGGAACAGGCCGCCCGCTACTTCGAGTCCGTCGAGGTCGTCGAACTGCACCACCCCAACAAGGTCGACGCCCCCTCCGGCACCGCCACCCGCACCGCCCAGCTCATCGCGGCGGCCCGCGCCAAGGCGGGCAGCGCACCCCAGCCGGACGCCACCACCACCGCCCTGGACGGCGCGCGCGGCGCGGACGTCGACGGCGTCCCGGTCCACGCGATCCGCCTCCGCGGCCTGCTGGCCCACCAGGAAGTGCTCCTCGGCGGCGAGGGCGAGACCCTCACCATCCGCCACGACTCCCTCCACCACAGCAGCTTCATGCCGGGCATCCTGCTCGGGGTCCGCCGCGTGGTGACCACTCCCGGCCTCACGTTCGGCCTGGAACACTTCCTCGACCTGAACTGACTGAGCCCACCATGCGCGCAAAGATCACCTACTTCGTCACGGCCGCCGTCCTGGTCTTCTACTTCGTCCTGGTCGGCAGCCGAGGACTGATGCTCATCCGGCACGGCACGCTGATCACCGTCACGTTCGGCGTCGCCGTGCTGATCCTGCCGGTGATCGGCGTCTGGTTCCTCTGGAAGAACACCCAGTTCGTCCGCCGCGCCAACGCGCTGGCGGCCGAGCTGGACGCGGAGGGCGGCCTGCCGGTCGACGACCTGGCCCGCACGCCGTCCGGCCGAATCGACCGGGACGCCGCCGACGCGGTCTTCACCCAGCGCCGCGAGGAGACCGAGGACGCCCCGGACGACTGGCGCACCTGGTTCAGGCTGGCGGTCGCCTACCAGGACGCGAGAGACACCCCGAGAGCCCGCAAGGCGATGCAGAGGGCAATCGCCCTGCACCAATCAAGCCCGTCCGGCGTTTGAGGACATCTTTCAACCCGCACGCAAGTGAGCCCGGCACCCACATGGGTCCGGGCTCACTCACGTACAGGCGACGGCAGGCAGCAACTCACCCCTGCCGATACTCGTCCGCCCAGGCCTCCACCGCATCCGTGGCCCGCTCAAACGCTTCCTCACGCCCGAGGAAGTCCGCGTTGTGGTCGGTGGCCAGCGGCGGCAGCGTCTCACCGCTCCGCCGGACCACGACGAGCGCCTGGCCCTGGACCGTACGGGGAAGGCCCATCCACTTCACGGGCTGCTGGACCGTACGCACCGCCGACGTGCCGCTCCAGGCCACCGTGGTGGTCCGGAAGAAGGCGACGCGCCGCACACCGTGGCGGCTGACCCACGCGCCGACCCGCAGCAGCCGCAGGGCGGCGGCGATGACGGCGCCGGCCAGGGCGAGACACACGGTGGCGCCCGAAGGCGCTCCGGCCACACCGATGATCATGGCCGCGAGCAGAACGAACGAGGCCAGCAACAACAGGGTGGCCGCCGCCGCGACCCGCCACGGGCCGGGGCGGTAGGGCCGCCGCCAGCTGTCGTGGTCGTCGAACGGCAGCGCGACGTCCTCCGCGCTCGCGTCGAATGCGCGGTCGGCCGTCAGAAAGGGCAGGGGCACGACTCATCCTCACTCACAAGCACGCTCGATTGCTGTGCCCGGTGAGGCTACCGAGGGTGCCACCGGCCCGACCACCCCAGGGGGTCCGTACGAGTCAGCGGCCCTGCGACGCTTCGGACTGCTTGCCGTGCGCGGGGGACTGCTCGGCGTCGAGAGCCGGGAGCCCCAGCAGCAGGGAGCCCACGAGACCGGCGACCACGGTCAGCCCGACGAGGGACCGCCCCAGCAGCTCGGGAACGGTGACGCGCGCGGAGGGAGGGGGAGTGACATTACTGCGGAATCGGTCGGACTCGGCGACGAACGAGAACGGGACGGCTTCACGCCGGCGGAACATGAGGAAACTCTCCTTGATCTGCATGACGGGTGCTGCTATTGAGTCAGACGTACGACAGCCCGAATCGGTGCCCGAATCGCCGTACTTGTTGGGGGAACTCCACGAACGGCTGCCCGGGACCGCGACGTACATGCACGGTCCTTCGGCCCGTAAAGTGGTCGCCGCCCGAGCGAAGCCCCTGGAAGGACCCCTGTCGGTGACCGACACCCCCGAACCCGCAAAGCCCCACTTCCGCAGTGACGTCACCGTCGAGCTGGTGAAGAGCGACGCGCGCGACGCGGACGTGCTGTTCGCCGCCCGGGTCTCCACGGCCGGCGAGCAGTCGCTCGAAGAGGTCACCAAGGACCCCGAGCGCTCCAAGGGGCTCATCAACTACCTCATGCGGGACCGGCACGGCAGCCCGTTCGAGCACAACTCGATGACGTTCTTCATCAGCGCCCCGATCTTCGTGTTCCGCGAGTTCATGCGGCACCGCGTCGGCTGGTCGTACAACGAGGAATCGGGCCGCTACAGGGAGCTGGAGCCGGTCTTCTACGTCCCCGGGACCTCCCGCAAGCTGGTCCAGCAGGGCCGCCCCGGCAAGTACGTCTTCGTCGAGGGCACCGAGGAGCAGTACGACGTCACCACCCGCGCCATGGAGGAGTCCTACCGGGCCTCCTACGCGGCCTACCAGGAGATGCTGGCGGAGGGCGTGGCCCGCGAGGTCGCCCGCGCGGTCCTGCCGGTCGGCCTGTTCTCCTCGATGTACGCCACCTGCAACGCACGCTCCCTGATGCACTTCCTCGGCCTGCGCACCCAGCACGAGCTGGCGACGGTCCCGTCCTTCCCGCAGCGCGAGATCGAGATGGTCGGCGAGCAGATGGAAGCCCACTGGGAGCGGCTCATGCCACTCACTCATGCGGCCTTCAACAAAAATGGACGCGTAGCCCCGTAGGCGGTGTCCGTATTGCGGCGGTTCGAGAAGTTCATCTAGGCTGATCAAACGGACCCGGCACTGCTTGAACCCCCGAGCAGGCAGTGCCGGGCTCCTCTTCCCCGTCCCCCCGAGGGGACCCCGCGCGCTGAGCAGCGAGTAGCGTGTTACCCATGGCTCCGATCTCCACTCCGCAGACCCCCTTCGGGCGGGTCCTCACCGCTATGGTCACGCCCTTCACGGCGGACGGCGCTCTCGACCTCGACGGCGCCCAGCGGCTCGCCGCCCACCTGGTGGACGCAGGCAATGACGGCCTGATCGTCAACGGCACCACCGGTGAGTCCCCGACCACCAGTGACACGGAGAAGGACCAGCTCGTACGGGCGGTGCTCGAAGCGGTCGGCGACCGGGCGCACGTCGTCGCCGGCATCGGCACCAACGACACCCGCCACAGCGTCGAGCTCGCCCGGACGGCCGAGCGCACCGGCGCCCACGGCCTGCTCGCCGTCACGCCGTACTACAACAAGCCGCCGCAGGAGGGCCTGCTCCGGCACTTCACGGCCATCGCCGACTCCACCGGCCTGCCCGTGATGCTGTACGACATCCCCGGCCGCAGCGGGGTGCCGATCGACACGGAGACACTCGTCCGGCTGGCCGACCACCCGCGGATCGTCGCGAACAAGGACGCCAAGGGAGACCTGGGCCGCGCCAGCTGGGCCATCGCCGAGTCGGGCCTCGCCTGGTACTCCGGCGACGACATGCTGAACCTGCCGCTCCTCTCGGTCGGCGCGGTCGGCTTCGTCTCCGTGGTCGGCCATATGGTCACCCCGGACCTGCGGGCCCTGATCGAGGCGCACCTGAGCGGCGACGTCCAGAAGGCCACCGAGATCCACCAGAAGCTGCTCCCGGTCTTCACCGGCATGTTCCGCACCCAGGGCGTCATCACCACGAAGGCCGCCCTGACCCTCCAGGGCCTCCCGGCCGGACCGCTGCGCCTGCCGCTGGTGGAGCTCAGCGCCCAGGAGACGGCCCAGCTCAAGATCGATCTCGCCGCCGGCGGGGTACAGCTCTGAGCACAGACTTCACAACTGAACACGCGAGGCGACTCGCATGGAGCACCACCCCAAGACAACAGCAAGTGCACGAATGACATGCGCGCCACGTGCCTCAGCGGTACGTGGCGTGCGTGGTAAGGAGAGTCTTTTGAGTCATCCGCATCCTGAACTCGGTACCCCGCCGAAGCTCCCGAAGGGCGCCCTGCGGGTCACCCCGCTCGGCGGCCTCGGTGAGATCGGCCGCAACATGACGGTCTTCGAGTACGGCGGCCGCCTGCTCATCGTCGACTGTGGCGTCCTCTTCCCGGAGGAGGAGCAGCCGGGCATCGACCTGATCCTGCCGGACTTCACCACGATCCGGGACCGCCTGGACGACATCGAGGGCATCGTCCTCACGCACGGCCACGAGGACCACATCGGTGGTGTCCCGTACCTGCTGCGCCTGAAGCCGGACATCCCCCTCATCGGCTCGAAGCTGACCCTCGCGCTCATCGAGGCGAAGCTCCAGGAGCACCGGATCCGTCCGTACACCCTCGAGGTCACCGAGGGACAGCGCGAGCGCATCGGCGTCTTCGACTGCGAGTTCATCGCGGTCAACCACTCGATCCCGGACGCGCTGGCCGTCGCCATCCGCACCCCTGCGGGCATGGCCGTGGCCACCGGTGACTTCAAGATGGACCAGCTTCCGCTGGACGGCCGTCTCACCGACCTGCACGCGTTCGCCCGGCTGAGCGAGGAGGGCATCGACCTCCTCCTCTCCGACTCCACGAACGCCGAGGTTCCCGGCTTCGTACCGCCGGAGCGGGACATCTCCAACGTCCTGCGCACGGTCTTCGCGAACGCCCAGAAGCGCATCATCGTGGCGAGCTTCGCCAGCCATGTGCACCGCATCCAGCAGATCCTGGACGCCGCCCACGAGTACGGCCGCAGGGTCGCCTTCGTCGGCCGCTCGATGGTCCGCAACATGGGCATCGCCCGTGACCTGGGCTACCTGAAGGTTCCCGCCGGACTGGTCGTCGACGTCAAGACCCTCGACGACCTCCCGGACGACGAGGTCGTGCTGGTCTGCACGGGTTCGCAGGGCGAGCCGATGGCCGCCCTCTCCCGGATGGCCAACCGCGACCACCAGATCCGGATCGTTCCCGGCGACACGGTGATCCTGGCGTCGTCCCTCATCCCCGGCAACGAGAACGCGGTCTACCGCGTGATCAACGGCCTGACCCGCTGGGGCGCCAACGTCGTCCACAAGGGCAACGCCAAGGTCCACGTCTCGGGCCACGCCTCGGCCGGCGAGCTGCTGTACTTCTACAACATCTGCAAGCCGAAGAACCTGATGCCGGTCCACGGCGAATGGCGCCACCTGCGCGCCAACGCCGAACTGGGCGCCCTCACCGGCGTGCCGAAGGACCACATCGTCATCGCCGAGGACGGTGTGGTCGTCGACCTCATCGACGGCAAGGCCAAGATCGTCGGCAAGGTCCAGGCGGGTTACGTCTACGTCGACGGCCTCTCCGTCGGCGACGTCACCGAGACCTCCCTCAAGGACCGCCGCATTCTCGGCGACGAGGGCATCATCTCGGTCTTCATCGTGGTCGACAGCTCCTCCGGCAAGATCGTGGGCGGCCCCCACATCCAGGCCCGGGGCTCCGGCATCGACGACAGCGCCTTCGTCGCGGTCACGCCGAAGATCCAGGAAGCCCTGGACAAGTCGGCCCAGGACGGCGTGATGGAGCCCCACCAGCTCCAGCAGATGGTTCGCCGCGTCGTCGGCAAGTGGGTGTCCGACACCTACCGCCGGCGCCCGATGATCCTTCCGGTCGTCGTCGAGGTCTGACCCCTCCCGACCGCCTGACCTGGAGCGGGGCCCCCGATTTGCATCGGGGAGCCCCGCTCCAGTACGTTTACGTCTCCGCCTGAACGGGAAGCACCGCGCGCACTCGTGCGCCTGAAGACTCCCGGATGGGGCGGGAATTCCGACTCAGAATCTCTGATAAAGTCGGATCCGCCGAAAGGCAAGGCCACTCCACAGGCCACCGGAAATCGAATTCGGACCGGAAACGGAACGAAAAAGAGTCTGGTAAAGTTGGAACCGCCGGAAAGGGAAAACGCGAAAGCGAAGAACCTGGAAAGCACCCCGCTTCGACCGGGAATCGGACACGAAAGAGTCTGATAGAGTCGGAAACGCAAGAACGAAGGGAAGCGCCCGGAGGGCCCCGGTGAAACGGGAC